>WGBL01000361.1 GCA_015494375.1 Hyphomicrobiales bacterium
GGGTTATGGGTCCCCGACAATCCCGCGGGGAAAGGGCGGCGCAAATTGGCACCCGCGCGGCCGCGGGATTTCGGGGACGACAATGCCGAGCTCCCCTACTCCCTTCTGGCTTCGGGCTTCCGGCCTCTGACCCGCTCCCCCTGCCATCAGCGGGGGACGCGAAGCGGTCGGTCGTTCAGCTGGAGATATCGAAGGGCCGCTTCATGGCCTCGAGCTGCTCGGGCGAGGCGGGTTTGATCTCCACCGAGATGCCGCAACCGCAGGCGCTTGTCTGGTTCGGGTTGTTGAAAACAAAGCCCGATTCGAGCTTGCTTGTCTTGTAATCCATCTCGGTGCCGAGCAGAAAGAGCACCGCCTTGGGCTCGATCAGGATGCGCACCCCGCGATCCTCGACCACCTCGTCGCCGGGCGCCACCTCCTCGGCATACTCCATGGTATACTCCATGCCCGCGCAGCCGCCATTCTTTACGCCAATCCGCACGCCCGCAATCGGCTTCTCGGAACGCGCCATGATCTCCTTGACGCGCTCGGCCGCGGCTTCGGTGAGGCGCATGAGCTTCGGCCTCGGCTCCTGGCTGGTCTCGCTGGTATCGGTGGTCTCGGTGGTCATCGCGTGTTCGGCTCCTGACTGGCTCGCGTGGTCTCGTCAGAAATCGTGGTCTCGATCTCGTCAGAAATAGTTGAGCGCAAGTCGCGCCTCCTCGCTCATCCGGCTCGGGTCCCAGGGCGGATCGAAGGTCAGCTTCACCGTGACATTGCCGACGCCCGCAACCGACGAAACGGCATTCTCGACCCAACGCGGCATCTCGCCCGCCACGGGGCAGCCCGGCGCCGTCAAGGTCATTTTGATGGCGACGTTGCGCGCCTCGTCGATGTCTATGTTGTAGATGAGGCCGAGTTCGTAGATGTCAACCGGGATCTCGGGGTCGTAGACCGTCTTGAGCGCCTCGGTTATGTCCTCACGCAGCCGTGCCAATTCCTCTTCCGGCAAGCCTGCCGGATGCTCATCCGACGATGCGGCCTCGTCTTTGCGCTCCTCGATTCCGCGCTCCTTGATAATGAAATCGTCTGGCGAGGGGCGCGCCTTAGGTGAAGAACTCGTCTTAAGCGAAGAACTCATCTTAAGCGAAGAACTCATGGGCCTTCCTCAATGCCTCGATCAATGCGTCGACCTCTTCTTTGGTATTATACATGGCAAACGAGGCGCGACAGGTGGCCGTGACACCAAAGCGCTCAAGGAGCGGCTGGGCGCAGTGGTGCCCGGCCCGCACGGCCACGCCGGAGCGGTCGATCACGGTTGCCACGTCGTGGGCGTGAAGCCCGTCAAGCGTGAATGAGACAATGGCCGACTTCCCGGGCGCGGTGCCATAGAGGCGCACGAAATTGAGCTCGCCCATGCGCCCCATGGCATAGCGTGTGAGCGCATCCTCATGGGCGCGGATCTGAGCCCGGCCCACCTGCATCACATAGTCGAGCGCCGCTCCGAGCCCGACCGCCTCGACGATGGGCGGCGTTCCGGCCTCGAAGCGATGGGGTGGCGCGCCATAGGTGATGCGGTCGGTCGCCACCGCCTCGATCATCTCGCCGCCGCCAAGAAAGGGGGGCATGCTTTCAAGATGCCGGCGCTTACCGTAAAGGACACCGATGCCGGTGGGGCCATAGACTTTGTGGCCGGTAAATGCGTAGAAATCGCAATCGATATCGGCGACATCCACATCGAGATGCACCGCCCCCTGGCTGCCATCGACGAGCACTGGAATGCCGCGCTCATGGCAGATGCGACAGACCTCTTTCACCGGCACCACCGTGCCGAGCACGTTTGACATATGGGTGATGGCCACGATCTTGGTGCGATCGCTGAGCAGCGCCTCAAACTCGTCGAGCAGGAAGCTGCCGTCATCGGCCACGGGTGCCCAAACGAGCCGCGCGCCGCGGCGCTCGCGCAGAAAATGCCAGGGCACGATATTGGAGTGGTGCTCCATGATCGTGAGCACGATCTCATCGCCTTCGCCGATATGGGCGCCGCCGTATGCGTGGGCGACGAGGTTGATGGCCTCGGTTGCGTTCTTGGTGAAGATGATCTCGTCGTCGCTTGCGGCGTTGATAAAGCGGGCGACGGTGGCGCGGGCCTTCTCGAACTGCGTGGTCGCCTCATTGGAGAGGAAATGCAGGCCGCGATGGACGTTGGCGTAGTCCATCTTGAGGGCGTGCTCCATGGCCTCGATGACAGTCAGCGGCTTTTGCGCCGAGGCGCCGTTGTCGAGATAGACGAGCGGCTTGCCGTAGACCTCGCGAAAGAGGATCGGGAAGTCGGCGCGAATGCGCTGGACGTCGAAGGCCTGGGACTGTTCCAAGTTCTGTTCCATCGCGTCAACCGTCTTGCTCCATTCGCGCGGTCATTCGAGATTCGAGCGACTCGAAAGGACAGCTATCGCCAAGCATTGCGCCGCAAATGTCTGGTCGCGTGCGGGTCGCCAGCCTTGCGTCTTGGACCAAACCTGCGACTCCCACCCTCGGCCCCAAGCCGCGGGCTCCCTTCGGTCAGGCCCGCGAGTGCGAAAGCCAGGCCGCCGCCATCATCCTGAGCGCCTCGCGGATTTCCTCGTTCTCGACCTCGGCCAGCGCCTCACCGATGAACGCCTGGATGAGGAAGGCGCGCGCCACCTCCTCGGGCAGCCCGCGGGCGCGAAGATAGAAAAGCTGCGTCTCGTCGATCTGTCCAGAGGTTGAGCCGTGGCCGCAAACGACGTCGTCGGCGAAAATCTCGAGCTCGGGTTTTGAGTCGAACTCGGCAAACTGGCCGAGCAGCAGCCCTTGCGCCATCTGCTTGCCGTCCGTCTTCTGGGCACCCGGCTTGACCGACACCTTGCCCTGGAAGACGCCGCGGGCCCGGTCGTCGAGCACATACTTGAAAAGCTCGCGGCTCGTGCATTCGGGCGCGGCATGGTCGACATATAGCGTGGTGTCCGAGTGCTGCTCGTCCCACAGCATGGTGGCGCCGGCAAGATGCGCGCTCGCCCCTGGCTCCTCGAAGCGCAAATAGATCTGATTACGCGAGAGCGCGGAGCCGATGGTGAACTGAAAACCGCGATATTGGGCGCCTTCATGGAGCCGCACCATCCAGGTGGCGAGGTCGCGGGCCGGCATGGCCTGGTTCTGGAGCTTGATGTGGGCAAGGCGCGCCTCTGCCCCGACGCGCACCTGGGTGACGGAATTGCGCAACACCTGGGGTGTGCGCCTGGTCGAATAGGTCTCGAGGATGGTGGCCCGGGCCCCGACCCCCACTTCGATGAGGTTGCGCAGGCTCACGGTCTCGGGCTCGGTGGCACCGGTGACGAAAACCACATGGATCGGGCGGTTGATCTCGGCCCCCTCGGCAACGCGAATGACGGCACCATCGCTCATAAGTGCCGTGTTGAGCGCGACCACCGGGTCATTGTCGGGCGCAAGTGTCCCCTCAAGCTCGGCCACCACCCACGCCCGGCGGTCGTCGTCGGCCACCGCTTCACGCAAGGACCTGATCTCCATGCGGTCACCGAGCCCGTCGATATGCGAGAGCTCGGGCACGAGCCGGCCGTCGGCAACGACAATGCGATAGCAAAGGAGCTCATCGAATCCGCGGCCCAAAACGTCATAAATGTCGTTCTCATCAATGGGCTCGGCGGCGTCCTTTGCCGGCGGATAGGCCTCTTTGATCGCCGCCTTGAGGTCGGTGTATTTCCACTCCTCGATGCGCCTGTGCGGCAGGCCGAGCTTTGCAAAGCGCGCCATGGCGTCGCTGCGAAGCTTGGCGAAGGCGGCGTCGTCCGCCCCCGGCAGCTCGCTCGCGATGGCGTCAAAATGCTCTCTGAGCGCCCGCTCGGCCTCGGTCTCGGTTGACTGGACTGCATAATTCATCGGCTTATCCTCGTGCTCCTCGCGCGGCTGGCGGTTGTCTTTTCTTCACCCCCGCCGGCAATCGCTCGTGGCGAACTTGCTGACCGCTTGGCGCCTCGCTCGGCCTGCGCCTCGATTGCATTCAGGTTGCTTCTAGGCCGCCTCGTCCTGATAGGCCGCATAGCCCGATTTCTCGAGCTCGAGGGCCAGCTCCTTGCCGCCCGACTCGACGATCCGGCCCTTGGACAGCACGTGCACCCGATCGGGCACGATGTAGTTGAGAAGCCGCTGATAATGGGTGATCACACAGATGGTGCGCTCGGGCCCGCGTAGGGCATTGACCCCCTCTGCAACGATTCTGAGGGCATCGATATCGAGCCCCGAGTCGGTTTCATCAAGGATGCAAAGCGACGGCTCAAGGAGCGCCATCTGGAGGATTTCCATGCGCTTTTTCTCGCCACCCGAGAAGCCGACGTTGAGGGGCCGCTTGAGCATCTCCTGGCTGACATTGAGGGCATCCGCCTTCTCGCGCGCAAGGCGCATGAAGCCGGCAACGTCAAGTTCTTCCCCACCGCGCGCCTTGCGCAATGCATTGACGGCCGTGCGCAAGAACGTCATCGTCGCGACGCCCGGAATCTCGACCGGATACTGAAAGGCAAGAAAAAGCCCTGCCGCAGCGCGCTCTTCGGGTGCCATCTCAAGGAGGCTCTCGCCCTTCCAAAGAATATCGCCCTCGGTGACCTCATAGTCCTCCTTGCCGGCAATGACATAGGCGAGGGTGGACTTCCCCGAACCGTTGGGCCCCATGATGGCATGCACCTCGCCCTCGGGGATGGTGAGGTCGACGCCGCGGAGAATCTCATTTTCGTCCTCGGCGGTCTTGACGTGAAGGTTTTTGATCTCGAGCATTTTATTATTTCCTACGACTTCGTTTTGTGCCTTTGGAGTTCCTTACTCTTTTGTGCCTTTGGAGAGCCCAAATAAACCACATCAGCGGCCAACCCGGTTGCGAACGCCGCCTCTGAAAGGGTCAAAAGCCCCTTTATTTTGCTAGACAATTCAAAGGGATGCAGCTTCGGAGCCAGAAGACATTTCGTGAGCACCCATACCATCGGAACCACGACAGCCGCCGCCAACAAAGCGACCAACATGTCTTAGAGTTTTCAGCACCTCTTCTCTCCCTAGACAGACATTCTGAACAGACATTACGCCCTTAACCCACCGGGCCCACGCGGCAATCTATCCAAATCTGCTCATTCTCCCACATCCCATCACCCCGCACGACATCTCTGCGCTAGCAAATTCACAAGCCCAGACCGCCGCCACCATGGTTTCCGCGCCCATTGCAGACAGCGCCTTAAAGAAGCTTCTGCGCGGTCACGATCAGCCCAGCCATGACCGCAAGCATTCCGCCCAGCTTAATCGTCATACGCAATTCAAGCTCTTGCAGCCTGTGGTCCAGTTCATTCTTAAACCCGGTTTCCAGGCGCGCCATATCACTCTTCAACTCTGTTTCCAGGCGCGCCATATCACTCTTCAACTCTGTTTCCAGGCGCGCCATATCACTCTTCAACCCGGTTTCCAGACGCTCCAGGTCATCCGTTTTCGCCACATCGGACCAGAGCATATCGCGCAATAAATCCGCATGGGCCTCAGCGGTCTGCCGTTCCACACCAGCTTCCTGCAACCGCCTGACATATTCGAGCGAATCGAAAGTCATGCGCGTCACCCCACACTGCCCTCGAGCGAGATGCCGATGAGGCGCTGGGTCTCAGCCATGAACTCCATCGGCAATTGCTGGATCACCTCGCGGGCGAAGCCGTTGACGATGAGGGCAATGGCCTCCTCCTCACCGATGCCGCGCGAGAGACAATAAAAGAGCTGATCATCGGAGATCTTCGATGTCGTTGCCTCGTGCTCGAAATGGGCACTCGCGTTCTTCGCCTCGATGTAGGGGACGGTATGAGCGCCGCACTGATCGCCAATGAGCAGGCTGTCGCACTGCGTGAAGTTGCGCGCGCCTGTCGCCTTGCGATGGGCCGAGACGAGACCGCGATAGGTGTTCTGCGAGCGCCCCGAGGAGATGCCCTTCGAGACGATTCGGCTCGAGGTGTTCTTGCCAAGGTGCACCATCTTGGTGCCCGAGTCGATCTGCTGATAACCGTTGGAGATCGCGATGGAGTAGAACTCGCCCACCGAGTTGTCGCCACGCAGAATGCAGCTCGGATACTTCCAGGTGATCGCCGAGCCGGTTTCGACCTGAGTCCAGGAAATCTTGGAATTCTTGCCGCGGCAATCGCCGCGCTTGGTGACGAAATTGTAGACGCCGCCCTTGCCCTCCTTGTCGCCCGGATACCAGTTCTGCACGGTCGAGTATTTGATCTCGGCATCGTCAAGCGCAATGAGCTCGACGACGGCGGCATGGAGCTGGTTCTCGTCACGCATGGGCGCGGTGCAGCCCTCGAGATAGCTCACATAAGAGCCCTTGTCGGCAATGATGAGGGTGCGCTCGAACTGGCCGGTGTTCATCTCGTTGATGCGGAAATAGGTCGAGAGCTCCATGGGGCAGCGCACACCCTCCGGCACATAGACAAAGCTGCCGTCGGAGAAGACGGCCGAGTTGAGCGCGGCATAGAAGTTGTCGGACTTCGGCACCACCGAGCCGAGATACTTTTGCACGAGCTCGGGGTGCTCGCGGATGGCCTCGGACATGGAGCAGAAGATGACGCCGGCCTTGGCGAGCTCCTCCTTGAAGGTGGTGACGACAGAAACCGAATCGAAGACCGCATCGATCGCCACCTTGCCGGCCGCCTGCTGATAGCCGTCGGCGCCCTCGGTGCGATCCGCCTCCTCGAGCGTGCTTGCCTCGCCGGGCTTGCGGACGCCTGCAAGGATCTCCTGCTCCTTCAGCGGAATGCCGAGCTTCTCGTAGGTCTTGAGGAGCTCGGGGTCCACCTCGTCGAGGCTCTTGGGGCCGTCCATATTCTTGGGCGCGGCGTAGTAATAGATGTCTTGGAAGTCGATCTTGGGATAGTGCACGCGCGCCCAGGTGGGCTCGCTCATGGTCTGCCAGCGCTCATAGGCATCGAGCCGCCATTGGAGCATCCACTCGGGCTCGCCCTTCTTCTCGGAGATAAAGCGGATGATATCCTCGTTGAGCCCTTTCGGGGCCTTTACGCTCTCGATCTCGGTCGTGAAGCCATACTTGTACTTCTCGACGTCGATGGCGCGGACTTTCTCGATGGTCTCGTCAACTGCCGGCATGGTCTACTCCATCCCAATCCCAAGTCTGGCCCAATCCCAAGTCTGGGTTTCTCGTGTTCACTCGCTTGTTGAGCGCCGATTGCCCCCTTCGTCGACATCCGTCGACATCGGCGCGTTATTCACTCATGTTCCCCTCGCGGGGCACGTTGCCCTCGCCGGGCACGCGATGGTGCTGACTGTGTCCTCTACTGTGTCCTCTCATGCCACCTCGGCGATGGCCGCGTGCCCGGCCGTGACCTCGCGCCAGGTGGCCAGGAACCGGTCGATGTCGGCCTCTTTCGTGGCCCAGCCGAGGCTTATGCGAATGGCGCTTGCGACGATCTCGGGCGCTAGTCCCATGGCGGAGAGGACATGGCTGCGGCCGACCTTGCCCGACGAGCAGGCCGCCCCGGCACTCACCGCGATGCCGGCAAGATCGAGCCGGATCACCAGCGTCTCCGCCTTGGCTCCCGGAAGCGCCAGGGACGTAAGGCCCGGCACGCGCGCACTCCCGCCCGCAACGATCACAGCATCAGGCGTCATCTGGCGAACGCCGTCCTCGAGCCGCCTTTGCAGTCGGGCCATGCGAGCGCGCTCGGCAACGCCGTCGCTGCCATCGCTGCCGTCGCTCCCTTGCATGAGCGCTGCCGCAGCGGCGCCAAAACCTGCAACCCCGGCGATGTTTTCGGTGCCTGCGCGCTGATTGCGCTCCTGCCCGCCACCGGCAATGAGCGCACGAGCGCCCGCCTCGGGCCTGGCTATGAGGGCGCCGACACCCTTGGGCCCGCCGAGCTTATGGGCCGAGACGGTCATGAAATCGGCGCCCAGCAAGGCGAAGTCGAGTGGCATTTTGCCGACCGCCTGGACCGCATCGACATGGACGCGAAAGCCATACTCGCGAGCAATTGCGACAATCTCGCCCAGGGGCTGAATGGCGCCCGTCTCGTTGTTGGCCGCCTGTACCGAGACAAGGATCCGGGACGGCGCCTCAAAGGGGCCATGGGTGCTTGCCCAGTGCGCCAGCCAATCGACATCGACGACGCCACCCGCCAGCGCCGGGATGCGCGGCCAATGCTCACCCCGCGCCTCGGCCAGCCGCTCTGACGGCGCGAGCACC
>WGBL01000362.1 GCA_015494375.1 Hyphomicrobiales bacterium
CCTTGGAGGTAGGCGGTGATCTCCAGGTGGGCGACGGACACCTGGACTCGGAGGGGACACCTCGCGTCGGGTGAGTGCCTCAAGTCGGTGGAGCATCTCAAGTTGGTCGAGCACCTCAAGTTGGTCGAGCACCTCAAGTTGGTTGGGCATCTCAAGTTGCTGGAGCGTCTCGCCATGCATATGCGCGCAATTGATCCACACCGCCGCACGGCTCGGGCCTGTCGAGCTCCGTGTGGGCCTGCACCACTTGGGCGCGCGGCGTGGAGCACAGGACTGGCGCGGAGCATACGATTGGCGCAGAGCATACGATTGGCGCAGAGCACGCTATTGGCTCTTAGTTTGTTCATTTGCACGCTCACCTTGGTGATCATCGGCGGCGCCAGGGTCCAAGCCGAGCAAGCCATCGTCGTGCGTGTCAACGACGAGCCGATCACCAACTTCGACATCGAGCAGCGCATGCGCCTCAAGCAGCTCTCGCCCAGCCCGAGCGTTCAGAAGGCCGCCTTCAAGCGGCTTCGTGCCATGCTCAAGGCCCCCGACATCCAAGAGCGGTTCCGCGCTTTTGCCATCAAATACCGGCCGAAATCGCGCGAGGAGGTCAAAGCCCTGCAAAAGCGCTTTGTCGCCCGATTGCGCCAACAGGCGTTGCGTCAGGTGATGCCCTCGTCACGGAACGAGGCCATTCGCGAGCTCATCAACGAGCGGCTCCAACTCCAGGAGGCCAAACGCCTCGGGATTACGATTTCCAAGGCCCGGCTCGATGAGGTGATCGCCAACATCGCCAAGCGCAACAAGAAGTCGGTGAAGGAATTCAAGGCCACATTCGAGCGGCGCGGGATACGCTTTGCCACCCTGCGCGAGCGCTACCGCGCCCAGCTCGCCTGGCAGTCGGCCATTCGCCGCCGCTACGGGCGGGAAATCTTCATCGGCCAGAAGGACATCGACAAGGTGCTCGCGAGTGCGAGCGGCTCGGGCGCCAAGGAGATCGAGCTCAAGCTCCAACGCGTATTGCTGCCGCTGCCTGGCAAGATCGACCAAAAGGTGATGGCGGAAAAGTTCGCCCTCGCCGAACGCTTGCGCCGTGGCTTCAAGACTTGTGCGCGAACCGCCCAGCTCGCAAAGGGAATCGCGGGCGCCCGTTTCGAGGAGATGGGGCGCAAGCGCTTGAGCGCGCTCCCCAAGGAGGCCCGCCCGATCCTCAGGCTGGCCGAGCCCGTGCAGATGACGCCCCCGGTCTTTACCACCTCAGGGGTCGAGATTTATGCGGTTTGCGCCAAGCGGCTCGTGGCAGGCGACGACAAGCAGCGCACTGCCGTTCGCCGTCGCCTGATGCAGCAGGAGCTCAGCTCGCTTTCGGCGCGGCTCCTTCAAGACCTGTGCAACGCCGCCTTTATCGAGTTCTCGGGCAAGCGGCCGCGCGGGAAATATTGCGGCATCTAAGCCGCGCACCATATCTAAGCCGCCCGAAGTATCTAAGGCGCTCCACTGCTGTCCGGTAGAGCGATCTTTCGCCTCCCCCTTTTAGGGGGAGGCTGGGCTGAGGGCCGAGCCCGAAGCCCTGGAGGGGGTCATTGCACAAAACAATACTCGTGCGCAACCAATTGAATGTCCGATCAAATTGTCTCTCTCCACCCCCCTCCTCGACCCTCCCCCTTCTAGGGGGAGGGAGCAACAAAACTGGCCGGTGGAGGAACTAACCAATGGCGGGTCAACGTTGTACCGTACCGTGTCCCAAATGTGCGAGCCATCTGGAAACGGCGCAAAATCAATACTATGCGCCTTGTCCAGAAAAATCTACCGGACAGCACTGAAGGCGCTCGGAGAATGACAGCGTCATCCCAAGAGAGCCGGCTGCCGCCGCTCGGTCTTACCATCGGCGATCCCGCAGGAATCGGGCCCGACATCACGCTCGCCGCCTGGCAAATGGCAACGGGAAGCGGGGCTGCCGACGCGGCGACAATGGCGGCGCCCGCCACAGCCCAGGCCCCGCTGGCGTCCCTACCGCCGTTCGTGGCGATTGGCGATCCCGCCGTCTATCGCGCACGCGCAAAGCGCCTCGGCCTTGGCACCCCCATTGTCGAGGTTCTGGAGCCCGCCGAGGCCAGAGATGTCTTCTCGAGAGCACTGCCGGTGCTCAAGGTGGGTGCCCTCGCGGCATGTGAGCCGGGCACGCCCGACCCCCGCGCGGCGCCCCTTATCATCGCTGCCATCGAGGAGGGGGTGGCGCTCATTCGCGCCGGCCGCCTTTCGGGGCTCGTCACCAGCCCGATCGCCAAGGCCGTCCTCTATGAGGCGGGGTTTGCCCACCCCGGCCATACCGAGTTTCTCGGCCATCTGGCCGCGCGCCATTGGGGCGGCCGCCCCGAGCCCGTGATGATGCTGGCCACGCCTGAGCTCCGCGTCGTGCCGGTGACGGTTCACATCCCGCTGAGCGAGGTCCCAAGGCGCCTCTCGCGCACGCTCGTCGAGCGCACCGCGCACATTACGGCCGAGGCCCTTCTCCGCGATTTCGGGATCGCGGTGCCCCGCCTTGCGATTGCCGGCCTCAACCCCCATGCCGGGGAGGGCGGCACGCTCGGCCACGAGGAGGCGGCGATCATCGCCCCTGCGATTGCGCGCCTCAAGGCGGCGGGCCTGGCGGCCTCGGGGCCCCATCCCGCCGACAGCCTCTTTCATGAGGCGGCCCGGCAAAGCTATGATGCGGTGCTGGCGATGTATCACGACCAGGCGCTCATAGCGATCAAGACGCTCGCTTTCGAGCGGGCCGTCAATGTCACGCTCGGCCTGCCGTTCGTGCGCACCTCGCCCGATCACGGCACCGCGTTCGACATTGCAGGCTCGGGGCGGGCCAATCCTCAGAGCCTCGTCGCCGCGCTCACGCTCGCCGGCGAGATCGCGGCCCGCCGCGCCGGGGTCGATGCGCCATGAGCATGGATGGGCTGCGGATGGTTCAGCGAGAATGGCCCCCATGAGCCCCATGAGCCCCATGAGCACCATGAGCCCGATGCATCACATGAGCGAGGATGGCTTGCCGCCGCTCCGCGAGGTCATTCGCGCCCATGGCCTTGTCGCCAGGCGCGGGCTCAGCCAGAACTTCATCCTGGATATGAACCTCAACCGGCGCATTGCGCGCCTCGCGGGTGATCTTTCCGCGCGCCAGGTGATCGAGGTGGGCGCGGGGCCCGGCGGCCTCACGCGGGCGCTGCTTGCCGAGGGCGCGCGTCACGTCGTCGCCATCGAGCGCGACGAGCGCTGCATCCCGGCGCTTGACGAGATCGCCGCTCGCTTCCCTGACCGCCTCACCGTGTGCGAGGCCGATGCCCTCGCGCTCGATCTTGCCCGCCTTGCCGAGCCGCCCACCATCGTCGTTGCCAATCTGCCCTATGCCATTGCCACGGCGCTTCTCGTCCGCTGGCTCGGCGCCGAGCCCTGGCCGCCATGGTACGAGGGGCTGTGGCTCATGTTCCAGCGCGAAGTGGGCGCGCGCATTATCGCCCGGCCGGGCGAGAAGGCCTATGGTCGGCTCGCGGTGCTCGCCGCCTGGCGAGCCCGTGCGCGCCTGCGCCTTGCCCTGCCC
>WGBL01000363.1 GCA_015494375.1 Hyphomicrobiales bacterium
CGGCCTATAGTGTGTGTTGGGTGGCCTACAGCTTGAAATTGTCGTCGAATGGCTCGCTGCCGAGGACGACGGGCAGCGACAGCTTGTTGCCCCAATGGCCCCAGCCGCCGTTATAGAGGCGCACGTCCTTGAAGCCGAGCGCTTTGAGTTGCAGCCAGGCCAGGCTCATGCGAAAGCCGTCATGGCAATAGGCAATAATCGTCTTGTCGCGGGGCAGGGCGCTGTAGAGCTCCTCGAGCTCGGCCTTGGATTTCCACGTCATCGACTCGCCAATGACACCGTCGAGGCTGACAATGTTGATGGCGCCCGGAATATGGCCGGCGCGCACGGCATGGGCCTTGACCTCGCCCGTATAGTGCGAGCGGGGCCGGGCATCGAGAAGCACGGCGCCGGGGTCGCGTCGGCTCACGATCCGGTCATAGACCTCGGTCCATTCGACGAACATGGATTTGTCGGCCTCCTTGAGCGTGACCGTGCCGGGCTCAGGTGTCGTCACCTCCTTCGTCATGTCGTTGAAGCCCTGCCAGCCGACGGTTCCGCCATCCAGGATCTTGACCCGGCTCATATCGAAGCCATAGAGCGCAAGGAGATAGTAAAGGCGCGATGCGAGCGCCGTGCTCGCGTCGTCGTAGATGACGATGGTGCTGTCGTCGTTGACACCCCATCGTCTGAGCGATGCCTCGAAGGCCTCCTTGGAGGGAAACTTCATGAGGCTGTCGCTGTCATTGTCGCCGAGGTCCTTGAAGCGCTGCACCTGGACGGCGCCCGGAATATGGCCGATGGTATAGTAGCGATGGGGATGGTAGCGGACCTCGAGGATGACGAGCCCTTTGTCCTCGAGGTGCTCCTCGAGCCATTCCGTATCGACAAGGAACGGCGCCCAGCTCTCGGCCCGCGCGGCGCCAGACGTGGAGGCGGAGATGGTGACTGTGACAACAGGCAGAACGAACAGCAGAACGACGAATCTGGCGACATGTCTCATTGTCGGCGCTCCTTCTGTCAATGGTTTATGAAAACCGGCTCGGCCGCGCCGCCCTGCACTGATTGGTCGGCCGTATAGGCGGATGCCCACTCTGGGCGATAGGGCAGACGGTTGGGGGACCACTATCAGCTCTTGCGAGACAGGGCCAGCGCACGCGCAGGTGAAGGCGCTCTGTTGCAAGGCGGAGCGCGGGGTTCAACGCGACAACAGGTCCTCGAGAGAGAATGCCAAGCCGGGCAACAGCTTTGGCGCCAACCGGTCGCCGGGCGCCTTGTCCGCCACCTTGCGGTAGGCTTCGCCCGAAGGCTCCCGGTGCACGCGCGTCTCGAGCGTCTCGGCGTTGATGATCCAGTATTCCGCGACGCCGAGGGCGGCATAGAGCGGCGCCTTGGTCTCCTGGTCGAAGACGATGCTGGTGTCAGCCACCTCGATCAGCAGTCTCACATCCGGAGCCGGGACGAGGCTCGGTGCCTCGCGCGCGGGGATGATGATAATGTCGGGCTCGAGATAAGTATCGTCGCTTGGTCGCCATCCGAGTTCCGCAATGACCATGATGTCATCGCCAAGCCTGTGAGCGAGCCCATGGGCAAGGAGTGCCCGAAGATTCTCGTGACGTATGCCCTTTGCCGCCATCGGCACCAGCTCCCCGCGTATGAGCTCCACGCGATCCTCTTCGCCGAGCAGGCCCACCTCGATCATGCGGTCGAACTCGGCAACGGTCCAGCGCCAGCGGCCGAGGCCTTCGGCAGCTCGTGTCGTTCTCAGCTTGAGGCGGGTATCGAGATCACTGTTCATGGAGGCACTATAGCAGCCCTTCGGCAAGCCCAGAAGCCTCGGCACATGTGAAGGGGGAAAAGGCAGAACGGCACAACCCGCCTTTTTCACGGGATCGACTCAGGATTGGCCTTGCGGGGATCAGCGGATGCGATAGGCGCTGTGACAGGCGACACAGGCCGATGTGACGGCTTGGAGTGCCGTCGCAGTCTTGGCGAGCTGATCGCCTACCGGTGCCACCTCGGCGTTGCGGGCGGCGAGGGCGAAGCGGCTGGCGGCGCGATGCATTTCGGTCCCGATGGCCCGCATTCCCTCGGGCATGTGCGGCGCCATCATCCGGGCGCCATGGCGGCTCAATGAGGACATGCCAAGGCGCTCCTCGGCGATCCTGGCGGCCTCGCCAAACTTGCGCATTCCGAGCGCCTCGAGGATTGCGTTGAGAGCCTCGAGATGGTCGCGCATATTGGCGAGCATGTGCTCCTGCATCATGGGCGGGAGTGAAACCAATATGCGGGCATCCGCAGCTGCTGCCCCCCGCGCGTGGCCCGAGCGGTTCGAAGCGTCCATGTGAGAGGCTGCCACACGGGCATTCTCGCCGCCGGCTGCGCCCCACGCGTGGCCCATAAGCGTCACAGCCACCAGGAGACCGAACCAGATCGCTCGTCTCATTGGCTCCTCCATTGTGCCTCTATTGTGTGCCCCTATTGGCGTTGCGCGTTCGAGTTGATGTGGCGAGGGCGCGCCCGGGGCCGGGCAGCCGGTCATGGCTGCAACTCCTCAGCTCAGTTGTCCAGGAAGCTGTGGAGCTTGCGGGAGCGCGAGGGATGCTTGAGTTTGCGGAGGGCCTTGGCCTCGATCTGGCGGGTGCAATCGCTGTCGATGCTGCAAGTGAAGGCGCCGGGCGCAAGCAACCGACGCCCCAACCGCGCCCAGCTCGGTCGCGGCGCCAAACCGCGCATACTTCATCCCATCATCCCCTTCGCCCCCCTCGCGCCGGTCAGTGCAAAATCTGGCTCAGGAACAGCTTGGTGCGGTCGTGCTGGGGGTTGGTGAAGAAGGTTTCAGGATCGTTCTGCTCGACGATCTGGCCCTCGTCCATGAAAATCACCCGATTGGCGACCTGGCGGGCAAAGCCCATCTCGTGCGTGACAACGAGCATGGTCATGCCCTCGACGGCCAGGTCGACCATCACTTCGAGCACTTCCTTGATCATCTCGGGATCGAGTGCCGACGTCGGCTCGTCAAAGAGCATGATGCGCGGGTTCATGCACAGCGAGCGGGCAATGGCGACGCGCTGCTGCTGGCCGCCCGAGAGCTGGCCCGGATACTTGCCGGCCTGCTCGGGGATCTTGACCCGCTCGAGATAGTGCATGGCGATCTCCTCGGCCTCGGCCCTCGGCATCTTGCGCACCCAGATGGGCGCGAGCGTGCAATTCTCGAGCACCGTCAGATGAGGAAACAGATTAAAGTGCTGGAAAACCATGCCGACCTCGCGGCGCACCTCGTCGATCTTCTTGATGTCGTTGGTAAGCTCGATGCCATCGACGATGACGCGCCCCTTCTGGTGCTCCTCGAGCCGATTGATGCAGCGGATGAGGGTCGACTTGCCCGAGCCCGAAGGGCCGCAGATGACGATCCGCTCGCCGCGCTTGACCTCGAGATTGATGTCGCGGAGCACGTGGAACTCGCCATACCACTTGTTCATGTCGATGATCTCGATCACCGTCTCGTCGGAAATGGCGAGGTCGCGGCGCTGTTTGCCGGTGGGCTCGCTCATGGCCTCGTTTGTGGCCTCGCTCGCGGGCGCGTTTGCCACTTGATGCTCGCTGCTCTCATTCATCGGTTCGTTCCTAGCGCTTGTGGCCTGTATCCAAGGTCTTTTCCATGAACATCGAATAGCGCGACATGCCGAAACAGAACATCCAAAAGATGATCGCGGCAAAGAGATAGCCTGTCGCGGCCTGGACGGGCGTCGACCATTTGGGATCGGTAAAGCTCAGCTGGATGATGCCGAGGAGATCAAAGAGCCCGATGATCAGCACCAGCGTGGTGTCCTTGAAAAGCGCAATGAAGCTGTTGACGATGCCCGGGATGACATGCTTGAGGGCCTGGGGGAGGATAATGAGCCCCATCATCTGCCAATAGCCGAGCCCGAGCGCCATGGCGCCTTCATACTGGCCTTTGGGGATCGCCTGAAGCCCGCCGCGCACCACCTCGGCCATATAGGCGGCCGAGAAAATGGCAACGCCCACAAGGGCGCGCAGGAGCTTGTCGAACGTCACACCCTCGGGGAGAAAGAGCGGGAAGACAACGCTCGACATGAAAAGCACGGTAATGAGCGGGACACCGCGCCAGAACTCGATAAAGGCAATGGAGAATGTGCGCACAACGGGCATGGCCGAGCGCCGCCCGAGCGCCAGAAGCACCCCGAGGGGCAGGGAGGCGAGAATGCCCGTAACCGCGATGACAAGGGTGACCAGCAGGCCGCCCCAAAGCGAGGTCTCGACTTTTTCAAGACCAAAGGCGCCGCCATAGAGAAGGAAATACGACAGCAGCGGCAGGCCGACGAGAACGAACAACACATTCCATTTCTTGCCCGGCACGCTCGGAATGAGCATCGGCACCATCGTAAGCAGCGAGAGGAAAAACAAGTTAACGCGCCAACGCTCGGCCTCGGGATAGCGGCCATAGATGTATTGGCCGAGCTTGGCCTTGACCATGGCCCAACAGGCGCCGACCTCGGGGCCGAGGCAGGCGCTGCGGTCGCTTCCCGTCCAGACCGCATCGATGAGGGCGAAGCGCACGAGCGGCGCGATCATCAGATAGAGGATGTAGGCGCCGAGGAACGTCAGCAGCGTGTTCCACCAATTCGAAAAAAGGTTCTCGCGCGCCCAGCCTATGATGCCGCGGCTGGTCACAGGCGGCGGCTCGGGCGGCACGAATTCCTTTCTGACATAAGCCTCGGACATGGGCCTAAACCTCGGAATTGGACCTAAACCTTGGTCATGGGCCTAACGCTCCACCAGCGCAATGCGTGCGTTATACCAGTTCATGGCCAACGAAATGAGCAGCGAGAGTGTCAGATAGACGGCCATGGTCATGAGCAGGATTTCGATCGCCTGACCGGTCTGGTTGAGCGTCGTGCCGGCAAAGACGCTGACGAGATCGGGATAAGCGATGGCCACCGCAAGCGAAGAGTTCTTGGTGAGATTGAGATACTGGTTGGTGAGCGGCGGAATGATCACCCTGAGCGCTTGAGGGATGACAACAAGGCGCAGCGTCTGCCCGGGCCTCAACCCGAGGGCATAGGCCGCCTCGGTTTGACCATGGCTGATGGCGAGGATGCCGGCCCGGACAATCTCGGCGATGTAGGCCGCGGTATAGATCGAGAGGGCGAAGAGGAGGGCCAAGAACTCGGGAATGATATTGAGCCCCACGTCCTGCTGGAAACCGCGCCTCAAGATGGGGCCGTCGGTCTTGAAGATGGGATGCTCGAAACTCAAGGGGTTGCCGGCAAGGATATGGGCCACAATCGGCAGGCCGACGAGAAGCGCCATCGAGGTCCAGAAAACGGGGAACTGCCGGCCCGTCGCCTCTTGGCGCTTTTTCGCCCAGCGCGCAATGACGATGGAGGCGACGAGGCCAAATAGGAGGGCGGCAACGGTGATCCAGAAGCCCTCCTCGGGAATGGGCCTCGGCGCCCAGATGCCCTGGATATTGAGGTGAATGGTCTCGAAAAATGACCATTTCTCGCGCTTGCCCGGCACACTGCGCAGGACGGCGAAATACCAGATGAAAATATGGAGCAGCAGCGGGATGTTGCGCATCACCTCGATGTATATGTAGGCGATGCGCGAGATCAGCCAGTTGGAGGAAAGCCGCGCCACGCCGACGACAAAGCCGAGCATCGTGGCCAGCACAATGCCGATGCTCGAGACGAGAATGGTGTTGAGGAGCCCGACGACAAAGGTGCGGCCATAGGTCGACTCCTCGGAATAGGGGATGAGCGACTGAATGATGCCGAAACCGGCGGTCTGATCGAGAAAACCGAAGCCGGTGGCGATGTTCTGACGCTCGAGGCTGGCGGCGGTGTTCGTCACCACCACATAGCCAAGCCAGACCACAATCGCCAGGAGCAGCACTTGGGCGAAGATGGCGCGTACGGTGGGGTTGTAAAAGAACGAGGCCTTGGCCTGCTCGCTTCCGCTTGCGTGAGCGGGCCCGCGCTCAGCTTCTACCGCCATCGGTCCTCCCATGCCTTTGTTCTTGGACGAGCC
>WGBL01000364.1 GCA_015494375.1 Hyphomicrobiales bacterium
TTCTCACGCTGGATCCTCGGGTCACGTGATGGGGCTTTTGCCCCACACGGCCCAAGGATAACGAGTCTGTCATCTGACACCTGACACCTGACACTTGACACCTGAATCTGGCACGTGGCACATGACACCTGATACCTGTCTCAGAGCCGGCTTGCCAGCCGCCGGATATGGCCCGGCAGCTCGCCAAAGCCGTCGATGATCGCGTCGGGCGCAAGCTCGCTGAGCGGGCGCTCCGAATAGCCGAAGCTCACGGCGACAACGGGGATGCCGGCGGTCTTGGCCGTGGCAATATCCACCTCGCTGTCGCCAACCATGATCGCGCGGTTGGGGTTGCCGTCGGCAAGGATGATGGCGCCGATCAGATGACCCGGATCCGGTTTGGCGACGGGCAGGGTGTCGCGCCCGGCAACGCCGTGGAAGTGGTCCAACAGTCCGAGCTCGCGGAGCAGGCGGCGCGTGAGGTCCTCGCGCTTGTTGGTGCAGATGGCGAGCCGCGTGCCGAGCTCGGATAGGCGCTCGAGCAGCGCCACGACGCCCGGATAGGGGCGGCTCACTGTGGCGATGTTGACGGCATAGTGCTCGAGGAAGATTTCAAGCAGCTCGTCGATACGTGCCGGCGCAAGCTCCATTTGGGCCATCGCCAGCGCCTTCTCGATCATCGCCCTGGCCCCGCCCGAGATGCTCGCACGGACACTCTCGAGCGCCACCGGCGCAACATCGACACTTTCGAGCGCATGGTTGAGCGCATTGACCAGATCGGGTGCGGTATCGACAAGTGTGCCGTCGAGATCAAAGACGAGCGTCAAGTTGTGCATTGCTGAACCCCCCGGTCGAGATGGCCAGCTTAGGCCGAAATCGCGTTTCTGTCATGGGTGGCGGGCTCGAGCGCAACTGATTTGAGTTGGTGAGAGTTCCCATTTGCCCACGTAGCGCAATCGTGGCATGGGCGGGCGTCGCAAGAAACGATACGATACACGACCGCCAATCAACTGCTCCCAAGGAGCCCCGCACGCCGCCTTTGCGCTCGCAGGGATACCGGGATAGAGGATTAGGCTAGGCGCGAATGGTGATCAGACCAGGCGTGCGGTCTCAGCCTTGAGGAGCGAGGAGGAGTTGGAGATGGACAGTTGCGCGAGCAGTCTCATGCGCGAGCAGTGCTTTGTCGATGGCGCCTGGGTGGGCGAGCCCGAGGTGCCGGTTGTCAACCCGGCAACGGGCGAGGAGATTGCCAAGGTGCCAAGCCTTGGAGCGCGCGAGGTGCGCGCCGCCATCACGGCTGCCGATCAAGCTTTCCAGAGCTGGCGGCAGACGACCGCAAAAGAGCGCGCCGGATTGCTCAGGCGGTGGTATGACCTGCAGATGGGGCATGCCGAGGAGCTCGCCCGGATCATGACCGCCGAGCAGGGCAAGCCGCTCACAGAGGCTCGGGGCGAGGTGGCCTATGGGGCGTCGTTCACCGAGTTCTTTGCCGAGGAGGCCAAGCGCATCTGTGGCGAGATCATCCCCACCCACAAGGCGGACGCACGCATTGTGGTGGTGCGCCAGCCGGTGGGGGTCGTGGCAGCGATCACGCCGTGGAATTTTCCCATGGCCATGATCACACGCAAAGTGGCGCCCGCGCTTGCGGCCGGCTGCACGGTGGTTGTCAAGCCCGCCTTGGATACGCCGCTCACGGCGCTTGCGCTTGCCGCCCTGGCCGAGCAGGCGGGTTTGCCCAAGGGCGTGTTCAATGTGGTCACTGGCAAGGCGAGCGTCATTGGCGACGAGCTGACCGCGAGCCCCACGGTCCGCATGCTCACTTTCACGGGCTCAACAGAGGTGGGCAAGTTGCTGCTCGAGAAATGTGCGCGCACCGTCAAGAAGGTGGGCATGGAGCTCGGCGGCAACGCCCCCTTCATCGTCTTCGACGATGCCGATCTCGACAAGGCGGTGGCCGGCGCCATGGCATCGAAATACCGCAACGCCGGCCAGACCTGCGTTTGCGCCAACCGTCTGCTCATCCAGGACGGCATCTATGACGCCTTTGCAGAGCGGCTTGCCCGCGCGGTCGAGGCGCTCAAGGTCGGAGTGGGCACCGAGGAGGGGGTCAACCAGGGCCCGCTCATTAATGCCGCCGCCATCGCCAAGGTGGAGGAGCACATCGCCGACGCCAAGGCCAAGGGGGCGCGGGTGCTCACCGGCGGCGCGCGGCATCCGCTTGGCGGCAACTTCTTCCAACCGACGGTGCTCGCCGATGTCACACCTGAGATGAAGGTGACACACGAGGAGACGTTCGGGCCCGTTGCGCCCCTCTTTCGCTTTCATGACGACGAGGAGGCGATCCGGCTCGCCAATGACACCGAGTTCGGTCTTGCCGCCTATTTCTACACCAAAGACCTCGCGCGCGCCTGGCGTGTGGCCGAGGCGCTCGAATATGGCATTGTCGGCATCAACGAGGGCATCATCTCAACCGAGGTGGCGCCCTTTGGCGGTGTCAAGGAATCGGGCATCGGGCGCGAGGGCTCGCATATCGGCATCGAGGAGTTCGTCGAGATCAAGTACATGCTCATGGGCGGTCTTTAGGCCGCAAATGCGCGCGTGGCGCTCGCTTTGCGCCGGCATGCGGAGCTGTCATTGGTAAGGCGCAAGGACCCGTGCGCCGAACTTCCGACCGGGAATGGGTGCGGTTGGGAAGCCGCCCCGGACCTGCTAAAGAGGTGGCATGGATACGCACACTGTCCGACCCGCACCCTATTTCGAGCCGGAAACCGTGGCAACCGAGCTGAGCGCCCTGGCCAAGGTCCACGCCGGCAATGACACCGCCCTGCGAAAGGCCCTGCTCGAACGCCTCAAGGGCCTGCTCGCTCAGGCCCATGACAGCGCCGAGGCCCAGCTCAAGCGCGACGGCAATGGGCGGCGTTGTGCCGAGGGGCTCTCGGCCTTCGCCGATGCACTCATCGGGCTCATCTATGACTTCACGACACGCCATGTCTATCGCGCTGAGAACCCCTCCTTGGGCGAGCAGATGGCGGTCGTGGCAACAGGCGGCTATGGCCGCGGGCTGATGGCGCCGGGCTCCGACATCGATCTCCTCTTCCTCCAGCCCTACAAGCTCACCGCCTGGAGCGAGAGCGTGATCGAGTACATGCTCTATCTGCTCTGGGATATGGGGCTCAAGGTGGGGCATGCCACGCGCTCGGTCGCCCAGTGCGTCAAGCTCTCGCGCGCCGACATGACGATCCGCACGGCGCTTCTCGATGCGCGCCTGCTGCTCGGGGCGCGCGCCCTCTTCGATGAGTTCGAGGCGCGCTTTCGCAACGAGGTGGTCAAAGGGACCGGGCGCGAGTTCGTTGAGGCCAAACTCGCCGAGCGCGACGAGCGCCATGCCAAGGCGGGCAACTCGCGCTATCTGGTCGAGCCCAATGTCAAGGATGGCAAGGGGGGCTTGCGCGATCTGCACACCCTCTATTGGCTCATGAAATATCTCCATGATGCAGAGCCCGGCGCGGCGGCCGTCTCGGCCGGCATCTTCTCGCCCGAGGAGTATCACACCTATCGGAAATGCGAGGATTTCCTCTGGACCATCCGCTGCCACCTCCACTTCATGACGGGGCGCGCCGAGGAGCGGCTGAGCTTTGAGCTGCAGCCGGGCATGGCCGAGCGCCTGGGCTACACCGAGCATGGCGGCCTGCGCGCGGTCGAGCGCTTCATGAAGCACTATTTTCTGGTCGCCAAGGATGTCGGCGATCTCACCCGCATTGTCTGCTCGGCGCTCGAGGTGAGCCAGCTCAAGTCGTCGCCCAAGATCGATCGCCTCTTTGGCTCGCTCGACTGGCGCAAGCGCGCGCGGCTCCGGCGGACGAGCGACTTCCGCATCGACAATGGCCGGATCAATGTCGCCGACAGACGCGTCTTCGAGCGCGATCCCGTCAATCTCATAAGGCTGTTCGCGCAGGCCGAGCGCCATGGCGTGCCGTTCCATCCCGAGGCGTTACGGCTCGTGCGCGCCTCGCTTCGGCTCATCGATGACAAGCTCAGGGCCGATCCTGGCGCCAACAAGATCTTTCTCGAGTTGCTCACCTCCAAGGCGAGTGCCGAGCGCGTCTTACGCAAGATGAACGAGGCGGGCGTGCTCGGCCGCTTTGTGCCGGAATTCGGGCGCATTGTCGCGATGATGCAGTTCAACATGTATCATCACTACACGGTCG
>WGBL01000365.1 GCA_015494375.1 Hyphomicrobiales bacterium
GATAGGCCGTAAGGCAAACGATGGGCTCGCCGCCCTTGCGCGCCCTGATGTCCGGTGCTGTCACCCGCATTGCCCTCGCCTCGTCTTCTCGTCTCCTTGTCCTCGCATCGTCTTCGTGTTCGCGCCACTGCGATGCCTAGGCCAAGAGCCAACGATGTTCGCCGCATGGCGTTCGCCGTCCGCGTGCACTGCCTGTGTGTGCCGCCCAAAATGCACCGCCTGTGTGGGCCGCCTGTTATGCGCCGCCTGTGTGCGCCCCCTGTGTGCGCCGCCAGAACCATCATGCTGCAGCGCAACAATAAGCCTTCGCTGCCACGCCGTCCAGCTTTTCGCGTTGCCCACGCCCAGACGGTTCGTTTCCGCGGGTCCTCGCGCCGTTGGCCCGCGGCCCAGGGGCTTCGCTGCAATGGTCGATGGTCGCAGAGGCGCACACACCGCCCGCAGCAAGGCGGCGCACGCCGGAATTCTCAAAAGGATCAGCAGGATCAGTAGGGTTGGACCATGCCCCGCCAAGGAGGCGATGGGCCTATTGCGGTTTGGGCGCCCCGGGGGCCGGTGGCGAGGGGGGAGCGGCCGGCTGCAACTGATCGAGTATGCCGCCACCGCCGCTTCCGCCGCCGGGGGCGCTTGGCGCACCGCCCGTCGTGGGAGCGCCGCTGTCGCTGTCGATGATGCTTTTCGGCTCGCCCGAGCGCTGTGCCAGGAGCGTCAGCGTGATACTGGTGGCGAAAAAGAGCACAGCCAGCACGGCCGTGAGCCGCGTAAGAAAGTTGGCCGTGCCGCGCCCGCTCATCAGCCCGCCACCACCGCCGCCTCCGATGCCGAGTGCGCCGCCCTCCGAGCGCTGCAACAAGACGACGGCGACGAGCGCCGCCGCGATCATGAGATGAATGACAAGCACAACCGTGGCCATGGCGTGGTTTCCCGAAACATCCCGAGCGGTTTGGGGCCGAGGGGGCCAAGAGCAATCGAAATGAATGTGGCGCCTCTCTACACCAAGCGGGGCGACATTTCCAGCTACCTGACCAGTTGCCTGCCGCACGATTCGTCCGGCCGGTCGTCCGGCCGGTGGTCAACGGCCTTGGGGCCATGTGGGACGCAGCCATGTGGGAAGCACAAGCCCGCTCCAACGCGACAGGCGCTCTAAGCGCTTGGAGTATGTCGCATCACCCACGCCTTTCACAAGCCTCTCAGTTGTCTCGGGAAAGGCGAATTGCGCCGGAGCATACACTTGCCAGCGCCCGCAAAGCCTTTTATATGACCGCCACACCTGAGGCGCGACGCCCGGGCAGACCGCGACGCCCCAATAGACCGCGCTCCCAAACAAGCCACAACAGGCCGGAGAGATCGGAGAGACATTGTTCTTCTGCTGGGCGTGGGCGCACAAGCCAGAGAGGCACGCGCCGGAGAAGCCCGCATCGTGCCCCCTTCGTCTAGTGGTTAGGACGCCAGATTTTCATTCTGGAAACAGGAGTTCGATTCTCCTAGGGGGTGCCAACCGGACGGCCCGAGCCGCCCGCCCATTGCGAGGCCGCGCCCTCCAACACCGCACACGACTTGCTTGCGGTGCAAACAAGCGCTCCAACGACCCTCACCAGTCATGCCCCTCACCAATGCCCGACATTGGGCATCGAGGCCCAAGGCTCGCACACCTCGAGCGGCTCGCCCTTTTGCAAGAGCTCAATGGATATGCCGTCGGGTGAGCGGATAAAGGCCATGCGGCCATCGCGCGGCGGCCGGTTGATGGTCACGCCGGCAGCCATCAGCCTTTCGCAAATCTCATAGATGTTCTCAACGCGATAGGCCAGATGGCCGAAATTGCGGCCTTCGCCATAGTCCTCCGGATCCCAGTTGTAGGTAAGCTCGAGCAGTGGCGCCTGGCGCTCGGCGGCGCTTTCGAGATCGTCGGGCGCCGCTAGGAAAACAAGCGTAAAGCGCCCCTCCTCGTAGTCCTTCCGCCGCACCTCCTTGAGCCCCAACTTGCGGCAATAGAAATCAAGCGACTCTTCGAGGTCACTTACGCGAACCATCGTATGGAGGTATTGCATCAATCCATCCTCCGCATGATCTGTTCACCACGTTGCCAATCCTCTGTGCTGTCCAGTGCCGGCGCTGCCCGCCCTCTGCGCTCCATGTGGCACGGCATCTGGGGCGTTGCGGCCCACCGTGGCGTTGCTTGCTTTGCCCCACTGGGGCGTTTCTCGGGGGCGGCGCTCGGGACCAAAATCGGGCGCCCCATCGATTGCACAAAAAGTGGCGAGCCCTGCTCTCAATGGCAAAGAATCTCAAAGCTGATGCAGCTGTGCACCATGCGACAATTTCGCTTGCCAGGCAAATTCGGTCGGCGATCAGCGGCTTATGAAAATCCCTGCCGAAACTGTTCACAGGCCATGAACTGATTCGCCCAAATTCGACGCCGAGAGCTTGATCCGAGCCCTTCTTCTTGCCATTTTCCGCGCCGCCCCAAGGGGCCTGCCACAGCACGCGTCAAGCTGTGGACGAAAATATGGTGGAGTGAAAAAACAATGTACCATCAAGAAGTTGCGATTGCATCGTCACAGGTTTCGTGGCGCATCAATTGGCCCTTGGAAGATACGTTTCGTGAGAAAGGCGCTTCCCAAGGCTGCAAGCAATGCTATGCTGTGTTCCATCCAAGAAGTGCTTCTGCCGTCCACTGAGGGCCATTGGTAAGGGCGACGGAAACACAGGTGTAAGAGAAGTTCTATGCGGGGGAATGCGGCATGGATAAAGTGACGCCAGATTTCTCGAAAAAGCCGGAAACGAAAGAAGAGGAAGCAGCCAGCGAATCAACACCGGTGGATGTCTTCGAGGTCGTCGGAGAGATTAAGTGGTTCGATGCATCCAAAGGGTTTGGTTTCATCGTTCCCGAGGGTTTGAACGAGGATGTGCTTTTGCATGTCACGTGCCTCAGGGCCGGTGGTTATCAGACAGCGCTGCCGGGCGCCCGCGTTCATTGCCAGGTGCTCAAGCGGCCAAAGGGGTTGCAGGCCTTCCGGATCCTCAATATGGACAACAGCACAGCCATTCACCCTTCCGAGCAGCAGGCGCGCACGCACGTCAAGGTCGTGCCGGAAAGCGACTGGGAGCGGGCCATGGTCAAGTGGTTCAACCGCGCAAGCGGCTACGGCTTCTTGACACGGGGAGAGGGAACCCCCGATATATTCGTGCACATGGAGACCGTTCGTCGGTTTGGCCTTGCCGAGCTGCGGCCCGGTCAGCTCATCTGGGTGCGCTACGGGCAGGGGCGCAACGGCCTGATGGCCGCCGAACTGAGGGCTTATGAGCCGCGGCAGGACGGCGAGGGCGCCAATGCAAACGGCATCGGTGGAACGCCACCACCAACAATTCAGCATTAGCCCTTGGAGGGCTGGCCAACGGCCCTTGAGGCCATCGCGGAGGGCCGCGCTTGCTGCGGCCCTTTTCCTATTCCTATGCGCCGTCGCCCTAATGCTACAGGCCCAGATGGGTGGCCGGGCGATGGCCGAGATGCGCCGCGAAACCATCACCATTGAGA
>WGBL01000366.1 GCA_015494375.1 Hyphomicrobiales bacterium
AAAGCGGCATGTCTCAGGGGCGCAGCGATAGACAAGAGAGAGGATCATTGCCGCAAGTGCCACTGATTTGCCCGAGCGCGGCGCGCCGGCAATGAGCAGATGCCCAAGCTCGGCGAGATCGGCGATGACGGCTTCGCCTTCGATTGCGCGCCCGAGCGCCAATGGCAGGGCCGCTCGGCTGCGGCGATAAGCCTTCGATTCAATGAGTGCGCGCAATGTGGTGGTCTCCTGGCGCGGGCTCGGCAGCTCGATGCCGAGGACACTGCGCCCGGCAATCTTTGCGATCCGCGCCGAATGAACCCCCATTGCGCGCACTCATCGAATCGAAAGCTTATCGCCGCAGCCGGGCGGCCCTGCCATTGGCGCTTGGGCGCGCAATCGAGGGTGAAGCGGTCATCGCCGATCTCGCCGAGCTTGGGCATCTGCTTGTTGCCGGCGCGCCGCGCTCGGGCAAATCGGCGGCGCTTGCCGCAATGATCCTCTCTCTTGTCTATCGCTGCGCCCCTGAGACATGCCGCTTTCTGCTCATCGACACTGAAGGCGCCCAGCACGCGACGTTCGGCGCCATGTTCGGCGCCATGCCGCACCTCTTGCAACCGCCCGTGACGGACCCGCGCAAGGCCCGCGACGTGCTCGCCCGGACCGCCGGCGAACTCGACGAGCGCCAGCAGCGCATGGCCAAGCTCGAGGTCTCCACCATCCGCGCCTTCAACGATCACGTCGCGCGGGCAGCGGCGCAAGGCCAGACACTCCGCCGGCGTGTACAGACCGGGTTTGATCGCAAGACGGGCGAAGCGATCTATGAAGAGGAGTTGCTTGCGCTCGAGCCTATGCCGCGTATCATCATTGTCGTTGATGGCCTGGCCGAGGTGATGGTCCGCACCGACGGCGCGGCCGAGGCCAGCCTGCTCCACCTTGCGCAAGAGGGCGCAGCCGCCGGCATGCACCTCCTTCTTGCAACCGATCGCACGAGCCCGGACATCCTCACGCCCGCACTCAAGGAGGCCATCACAAGCCGCCTGAGCTTTCGGGCCGCCCTTGCCCAGGACAGCGAGGTTATACTCGGCGAGCCGGGAGCCGAGGACTTGCTTGGGCAAGGGGATCTGCTCTTTCGCTCGAGCGCAGGCGAGCTTGTGCGGCTCCAGGGCCCCCTCGTAGTGCCCCGTGAGATCGAGCGGGTGGCGAGCCACCTCACCCGACATGTGGCCGCGAACAAGCAAGACGCACACTTCGGGCACAGTGACGGGCTGCTGACGCCGGTGGCGTGAACGGGTTGCGCGACACTTGGGCCGCTTCCGCGCCTCGGCCACTCTTCGACGCTCCAGGCATCTTGCCGGATAAGGTCTGCTCGATGCACTTTTTGGCTTCCCAAGCCGATTCTCAAGCTAATATGACGCGCGTGGTGATTCGTTCTTGCCGCAATTGCTGCCTACAGTTGGTCGATAAGTTTCAGCAGCCGCCTTTTGCGAGCAGTCAAACGAAGGGGCCGAGTGGGTCCGAGTGGGGTCAAGAGACACCCAAATTGAGCGTTTGCCGATCGCTCGTTTGAAAGCGTTGTTGATGGAATGCGTTCACGATGGCGCATGCCGCATGACGCATAGCGCAATGTCCTTGGTGCCATTTGGCGACCGGATCATTTGACGAACGAGGTTTTCGGGGGAAGAGATGATCAAGAGATTGAATGCGAGGGGGCTCGTTGCGGCGATTGTTGTGGCAATCGCCGTGGCCGGCATGCTTTTCGGGCCGGCAATGGCCGTCGCGAGTGAGGACGCAAGCCCGGCCGGCGCCAAGGGCCAGGAGCAGGCCCCGGTTGCCATTACACGCCAGGCCGGCAAGGCCGAGGGCGGCCAACGCCCACCGCTCAATCCGGTTGGTGTCGGCGCCTCTTGGCGCACCGACGTCGCCCCGGCCCCGCTTGAAGGGCGGGTGTTCGACCCCAAGGAGATCGCCCTCATCGATGAGATCGACGCCTATTTCAATGGCTTTGTGCATATGGAGGGGCGCTTCATCCAAACCGACGCCCAGAACCAGAAGACCAAGGGGCGTTTTTATGTCCGCCGGCCGGGGCGCTTTCGCTTTGTCTATGCGCGACCGAGTCGACTGGTCATACTGTCTGACGGACGTTATCTCTCGATCGAGGACTACGATCTCGAGACCGTCGAGCGCTACTCGTTGTCCTCGACCCCCTTCGGGCTGCTGCTCACGGAGAAGGTGGACCTTAAGAACAGTGCCCGCATCACCGACCTTTACGACGGCGGTGACCTTGTGACGATCACACTGGAAGACAAGCGAGGAGAGGCGCCGGGCCGGATCAAGCTCTTCTTCACCCGTAAGAGCGGAGACGATGAGGACGGAGGCAACGGCGCTGGCAGGCTCGAGCTCAAGGAATGGGTTGTGACCGACGCCCAGGGGCTCGATACGCGCATCGAGATCACCGATGTGACGGTTGGCAAGCCCGCCGATCCCAAGCTCTTTGTCGCCTCCAAGATCGGTCTGCCCGGTATCGAAAGCGATCGTTGAGCGGCCGGGCGGCTGCGAGCCTTTCTGAGTAACGGCTATAGTAATGGCTATGCACGACCGGAGCGGCTCGCAAGGCGTGTTTCAAAAGTCATTTCCAAGCCTTTCCTCGCCGGCACCATCCCTGTGGGCTGCTGCATCTCTCGATTGCTGTGGTTGGCAGGCGCGCTGCCTCTCGCCCGACGAGGATGAAGCCGCCGCCACACACCGCCAACAAGCATCACATCATATCGGTGGGCCATATGATGGTGCGCCATATGATGGTGCGCCATAAGAGAGCGGGCATTGGCATCTCGTTAACCATAATCGCCGGCACTTTTGTCTTGCAATCAAATGGTTACCAATTAACCGGCCAATAGAACACAAAACACGGAACAAATTCCGCAAGACGTGTTCCAATCGATGGCGAGTGCCATCGCACAAGGTCGGGATGTCGGTAAAAGTCAAACGTGAGCGCCCTTCGCGGCGACAGCACCACCGTGTGACCGCACCACTGCTTGTGACAATTGGCGGGCACACTGTGCGTGTGTCCGACTGGAGCCTTGGCGGGCTTCGAGTCGACGATTTTCCCGGCAAGCTGCCCGTCAAGAACCGCAAGATCGAGCTCCACTTGAGCCTGCCCTTCCAGGGCTTTGAGATCTCGTTCTCCGTCCAGAGCAAGGTCGTTCGCACTGACCCCAAGTCGGGGATGTTCGCGGTTCAATTCGTCGACCTCGATGAACGCGAGCGCGAACTCATGGAGCATTTCGTCTCCGAGATCATCCGCGGCTCGATGGTCGAGGTCGAGGATACGATCCAGCGGATCGATGTGCCCGTCACCCCCGTCTCGACCGAGCCCGACCCCAATCCCGAGCGGGAGATGCCGTCTTGGCGCCGGCCCATGCGGACGCTCTTTTTCTCGGCGTTCTATATCGTAGTGGGCTTTTTCGTATTCAGCTATGTGGGGCTTATGCTCTACGCCAACTTTTATCGGCTCGAGGTGCAATCGGCCGTTATCTCTGCCCCCATCGAAACCGTACGCGCGCAATTCGATGGCCGCATCAGCTGGACCGCGTTTCGCCCCGGCGATCCTGTCCGGAAGGGCGACATCATCTTGCGGGTCGAGGACAATCTACTTGAGAAGACTATCGATCTCGCCCGTGTCGAGATTGGCGAGCGCGAGGCACGGCTCGCCTACTTGCGCCAGCGCCATGCCGAAGAGCAAAGACGCATGGAAAGCCTTGCCAATATCGAGCGCAAGAATGTCGCCCAGGTCAAGCTCGATGTGGAACGGCTAGAGGCCGAGTTCAAAGCAGCCGAGGCCCGCTATCGGCGGCTCGCAAAGCTCCACAGCGATGGTTTTGCGACCAAAAGCAACCTCGAAGCGGCGGAAAAGGAGATGATTGGCGCAAAAAAGCGGCTCGAGCGTGCCCGTGTGGAGCTTAGCTCGCGCACGGCACTCGCCAAGGCCAACCAGAGCCGCTGGCACTACAACGGCAGCAACTTTGTCGGCGAGATCGCCCGCCTCGAGGCCGAAATCGCCTATGCAAAACGCGCGATCGCACTCGCGCGCAAGAAGTATGAGGCACTGCTCAGGCACCGCAAACGCCTCGCCGTCCGCGCACCCTTCGACGGTATCATCCTCGAGTTGCCGCGCGCCGATCAGAGCGCCATCAAGGAGGGCGAGACCATCGCCCTCATCGAGAAGGCGGGCGAGCGACACGTGCTCGCATACCTCAGACAAAGCGAAATTCTGAAAGTCGGCCTTGGTGACGAGGCGCTTGGCTATCTTCCGGCGCTTGGCGAGACCCTCAAACTCGAGGTCGCCAAGATCGACCGCACACGGGGGTTCATCGACGAGCAGCACTCGCGCTATTCCTGGCGCGGCAGCAAGGACCGCACCGCGCAAGTGCTCCTCAAGTTCACGGACGAGAAGCTGGCCCGCGGCAAGAGCGCGCGCCATCGCCCGGGGCTGCCGGTCGTTGTCATTTTCAAGCGGCGCTCGACCAACCAGCTCCTCGACGAGATTCGGCGCCGCCTGGGCGTTCTCATGGCGACAGCAGCCCTCGAAGACAAGGGCGTTGTGCGCCGACTGAGCATCGGGCTCGAAAGCGTCAAGCCGTACACCACGACCTTGCTCCCGCCAACCGAGGCCGCCCTCGCGAAATTGCGCGAGGTTTCCCTGCGCATGGCAAGCGCGACTGTGCCGGCCGCCTTTTGGCTCAACCACTGCCGGTGCCTGACGTTCTCCGGCACGCTTTCGCATTTCAAGAAGTATGTGCTTTCGCTTGCGCGGGCAGGCGTTGCGGTCTCCCGCTATGTTTTCGAGCCCATGTCGCACCTGCGCCGGCCGCGCCCTCCGGCCCAAGACGATCTCGTCCCAGAGCCCCTTTCATAGGTCATAGGTCGCAGTCCATGGCCCGCTCCGTTCGCCAACAGCGCTATGAGGTCGACGACCCGGCATACTGGCCCAGCTGGCGCGAGAAGTGGCGCCCGGGCGTTCTCGCCAAGATCGCCCTCTATTTCGGGGTCTGCTTTGTCGTGCTCACGCTTGTTCCCAACACCATCTGGGACGACGACGTCAAGCAGATCACCTATGTCATCGGCATCCTCGGCATCTGGCGCTACTCCTGGTGGTTCACGCATGCCGCCCGCGCCTGGGTATTCGGCCGCTTCGTCTACCCCAAGATGCGCGAGCGCGCGGCTGAGGTCTGGCGGCGCGGCTGGCGCCCGCGCCATATGCACTTTCTCGTGACCACCTATCGCGAGCACCGCGACATCACCGAGAAGGTGGTGCTCGGCATCTGCCGGCAGGTGCGCGAGGCCGGCGTGCCGGCGACCATCTGGCTGGGCTCGAGCGACCCTTATGACGAGCGCATCATCGCCGAGCACTTGAGGCTCAGCGCGCCCGATCTCGACATCACGCTCCATATCGTGCGCCAGAACTTGCCGGGCAAGCGTATTGCAATCTCGCTTGTGCTGCGGGCCATGGCGCGCGCCGGGCTGCCGCCCGACGATCTCATCGTCTTCATGGACGGCGATTTCGTGATCGCACCGGGCGCCTTGCGCAAATGCCTGCCGCTCTTTGAGGCCGATCCCGAGTTGCAGGCGCTCACCACCGACGAGGACGTGATCTGCCGCGGCCCGCGCTGGATGCAGCGCTGGCTGACCATGCGCTTTGCCCAGCGCCGCATTGCCATGCAGTCCCATGCGCTCTCGGGCCGCGTGCTCACTTTGACCGGCCGCATGTCCGTTTTTCGCGCCAAGCACGTCACCAAGTACGAGTTCATCCGCCTGCTCGAGGCCGACTATCTCGATGACTGGCTGTGGGGCTCGTTCCGCTTTCTTTCGGGCGACGACAAGAGCACCTGGTACTACCTACTCAAGGTGGGCGCCAAGATGACCTATGTGCCAGACGCCATCGGCTACACGATCGAGGTCATCGAGGGCTCAGCGTTTATGCGCATGGTTGAGAACTTTCGTCGTTGGTCGGGCAACATGTTGCGGAACGGCCGCCGCGCCATCGCCCTCGGTCCCCGCCGCATGCCGTTCTTCATCTGGTGGTGCCTCATCGACCAGCGGATTGCCATCTGGACCATGCTGGTGAGCCCGACGCTGGCGGTCCTCGCAACGAGCCTTAAGAGCGCCAGCTACATGGTGAGCTACGTCATCTACATTGCGGTCACGCGGATGCTCCTGTCGCTCTTCCTTTTCGCCTACTCGCGCCGTGTGGACCTCAATTACCCCTGGATACTCTATCTCAACCAGCTCACCAATTCGTGCGTGAAGGTCTACATCATCTGGCGTCTCGCAAAACAGAAGTGGGCCAACCGCGGGGGGCAAACGGCAGGCTTTGCGGGCCGTGGCTGGCAAGCGATCGCACGCGAGACGATGGCGCGCTATCTGACACTGGTCTCGGTGACCATGCTCATCCTTGGCACCGTGCTCTATACCGGGCTCATGGAGTTGCCGAGCTGGACGTTTATCAAGCTCAGCGTCTTCTATTAGTTCTATTAGGCCGCAAACTCTCAATTGTTTGCGCCGACCACCAGGCGGCACGCCTTCAAGCAACGGCAATCGGCCCGAACGCGGACAGCCGGTTGCGCCGCACGCCGCGCCCCCTTATTCTCGCGACGCGCTTTTGCAGGCACTGGACTACGGGCACCGGATTACAGGCACCGGAGCAGCCAACCGGCGGGGTGCCTCGGATTCATTTCGGTTCGTTTGGCGCAACTCGTACCGCGGGCGGTTGTTTCGAGTAACATCCATGGCGATCACCGACATCGAAAGGGGGCTTGTTGCGCGCTATCTGGCGCGCGTGCTCGAGCGCGACGACCTGCCGCTCCGGGCCACGCGCGTGCTGCTCTACTGGCTCAACGAGCGCTCCGAGGTCTTGAGCCTGCCGGTGCCCGGCACGCTCGCGCGCGCCATCGGCAACATCTACACGGGGGGCTTCAGCCAGAACGAGTTTGAGCGCGCCTATCGAAAGAACCGCGCTTCGGTGCTCAAGATGCTCAACCGGGCAGCCGAGGAGACGCCTTCGCCAAGCCCCCTTTCCGAGAACGCGCAATCGTTGGTCACCGAGCTCGGCCTGCCCCGTGCCGCCTGGAAGATCGTGGGGCTCATCGCGTGCTATACGCGCTATGACCATGTCCAGTACCTTTGCGACACCGTGGTCGAGGTGGCGGGGCCCATGGTGCGCGCGATCGGCTTTCTCGTTGGCGAGCCACCGCGGATCGTCGAGGCGCTGCTCGCGCCCGGGGGCGAGCTTGTCGCGTCGGGTCTCTTGCAGGCGGGCGAGGGCGAGACCATCGCCGGCGCCGGCGGCCGCTATGCCATTCCGGCGCGGGTCAACAATGCGCTTGATCGCACCTTCGAGTCCTTTGCCGAGATGCGGCGTGCGCTCCTTGGTGAGCCGCACATTGCCCAAATTGGGCTCGAGGACTTCGAGCACATCGCCGCCGATCGCGACCTCATTGCGGCGATGCTCGAGGGCGCGGCCGAGCGCGGCACGAAGGGGGTCAACATTCTGCTCTACGGGCCGCCCGGCACCGGCAAGACGGAGCTTACCAAGGTCGTCACCGAGCGCGCCGGGCTCGCGCTTTACGGCGCCGGCGAGGACGTCACCAACCAGGGCGAGGCGGATCGCGCCGAGCGGCTCTCTGATCTCGTCTTCTCATTGCGACTCTTGGCGGAATCGAAGAGAACGGCACTCCTCTTCGATGAGATGGAGGACGTCGCCTGGCAGCTCATGCGCCGCGGCGGCTCCAAGGTCTATCTCAACCGCCTTCTTGAGAACAATCCGGTTCCCATCCTCTGGACCTCGAACAACATCCACGAGATCGACCCCGCGCTCTTGCGCCGCATGACATTGGCGGTCGAGATGAAGCTGCCGCCGGCGCGCCAGCGCGAGCGCATCTTGCGGCGCATCGCCGATCGCACGGGCGTCAAGCTCGACGACCAGGAGGTGGCAAAACTGGCGAAACGCATCGAGGCACCGCCGGCGGTGCTCGAGAATGCGCTTAAGGCGGCAAGTCTTTCAGGCGGCGGCGTTGCGGCCATCGAGCGGGCGGCGCTCGGTGTCATGCGGGCCGTCACCGGTCTCAGCATGCGCCGCGTGGCGGCCGTGCCCGAGTTCGACCCCAAGCTCATTTGCGCGAGCCACGATCTCGTGGCCCTCACTGAGAAGCTCGTCAAAGGCGACCGCAGCGCCTTCTCGCTCTGTCTCTCGGGCCCGCCCGGCACCGGCAAGTCGGCCTATGCCCGCTATCTCGCCCATCGGCTGGGGCTCGAGGTCATCCAGAAGCGCGCCTCCGATCTGCTCGGCGCATTTGTGGGTGAATCGGAAAAGCGCATCGCCCACGCCTTCGAGGAGGCGCTCGAGGCGGGCGCGCTCCTTGTTTTCGATGAGGCGGATTCGCTGCTTTTCGATCGCGCCCAGGCCGTGCGCTCATGGGAGATCACCCAAGTCAACGAGATGCTCACATGGATGGAGGAGCACCCTTATCCGGTCTGCTTTACCACCAACCTCATGGACCGGCTGGACACCGCCTCGCTCAGGCGCTTTACCTTCCATGTCCGGTTCGAGTTTCTCGACAAGCAGGCGCTGCGCCACGCCTACAAGGTGTTCTTCGGGCTCGCCAAGGTGCCGCCAGTGGGGCTGGCGCTCGAGAACCTCACACCGGGCGATTTTGCGCTCGCCCGCAAGCAGGCCGGCGTTCTGGGCCTTGGCACCGATCCCGAGCGCATCGTCGCCCTGCTCGAGGACATCTCGCGCGCCAAGCCCGGCGCGAGCGCCAGCATCGGTTTCGTCTAGGTAGGTGCGACGCACTCGTCGAGCGGTGCATCCAACAACAAAACAATATGCATAGGAAATGCATAGGAAAGGGTGAGCTGGAGGTAGCGAGCCGCAACGAGGCGGGGCGATCAAACCATGCAAAGTTCCCGATACAAATCCGAGTTTCTCTCCATCCTCGCCGAGCGGGGGTTCATTCACCAGGTGTCCGAGGCCGAGAGCCTCGATGCGCTGCTCGCGCGCGAGCGGGTTACGGCCTATATCGGCTTTGACTGCACGGCGCCGAGCCTTCATGTCGGCTCGCTGTTGCCCATCATGATGCTCTATTGGCTGCAACAGACGGGACATCGGCCGATCGCGCTCATGGGCGGCGGCACGACCATGGTGGGCGATCCGTCCGGCAAGGACGAAAGCCGCAAGCTGCTCTCGCCCGAGGAGATCGCGGCCAACAAGGCCGGCATTCGCAAGATCTTCGAGCGCTTCCTGACATTCGGCGAAGGTCCCGGCGACGCCCTCATGGAGGACAACGCCCGTTGGCTCTTGGACCTTGCCTATATTCCGTTCCTGCGCGAGGTGGGGCGCCACATCTCGGTCAACGAGATGATCAAACGCGATTCGGTCGCCCAGCGCCTCGAGCGCGCGCAGCACCTGTCGTTTCTCGAGTTCAACTATATGGTGCTGCAGGCCTATGACTTTGTTGAGCTTTACCGCCGCCATGGCTGCCGCCTGCAGATGGGCGGCTCGGACCAGTGGGGCAACATCGTCTCAGGCATCGATCTCGGCCGCCGCCTCGAGGAGGTCCAACTCTATGCCCTGACGGCGCCGCTCCTGACCACGTCGTCGGGCGCCAAGATGGGCAAGACGGCCGCCGGTGCCGTCTGGCTGAGCGCCGACATGCTGCCCGTCTATGACTATTGGCAATATTGGCGCAACACCGAGGACGGCGATGTGGGGCGCTTCTTGCGGCTGTTCACGACACTGCCGCTTGACGAGATTGCGCGGCTCGAGCGCCTCGAGGGGGCCGAGCTCAACGAGGCCAAAAAGATTCTCGCCACCGAGGCGACCGCCCTCGTCCATGGCCGCAAGGCCGCCGAAGAGGCGGCCGAGACGGCGCGCCAGACGTTCGAGGAAGGCCGCACGGCCGAAGGGCTGCCCACCATCGAGGTCGCGCGCGCCGAGCTCGAGACGGGGCTCGGGCTGCTCAGGGCCTATGTGATGGCGGGGCTTGCGAGCTCGAACGGCGAGGCCCGGCGCCACATCAAGGGGGGCGGCGCCCGCCTCAACGACAGGCCGGTGCGCGACGAGAAGGCCCAGCTCACGCTCGCGCATCTCAATGATGACGGGGTGATCAAGCTCTCGATCGGCAAGAAGCGCCATGCGCTGATCCGGCCGTTGGAGCCGAGCTGAGCGATTCGCCGTTGCCAAAGCGCGCTCTGACATAGTCTTCGATGATCGCGGTGAAGGCACCGGCGATGTCCTCGCCCCGCAGGGTGGCGACTTTCTCTCCCTCCACATAGACGGGCGCCGCCGGCGCCTCGCCGCTGCCCGGCAGGCTGATGCCGATGTCGGCATGTTTCGACTCACCGGGGCCATTGACGATGCAGCCCATCACAGCAACGCTCAGGTTCTCGACGCCCCGATAGCGCCGGCGCCACTCGGGCATGCGTGCGGCTAGAAAAGCCTCGACCTCCTGGGCGAGCTCGCGGAAACGGGCGCTTGTCGTCCGCCCGCAACCGGGGCACGCCGAGACCACGGGCGCAAAGGATCGCAAGCCGAGCGCCTGCAGAATCTGCTGGCAGATGCGCACCTCCTCGCATCGATCGCCCCCGGGTTCGGGGGTGAGCGAGACGCGTATGGTGTCGCCGATCCCCTCGTTGAGCAGAATGCCGATGGCCGCGCTCGAGGCGACCGTGCCCTTCATGCCCATGCCCGCCTCGGTGAGCCCGAGATGGAGCGCATAGCGAGAGCGCGCAGCGAGCATGCGATAGACGGTGATGAGATCAGGCACTGCGCTCACCTTGGCCGAGATCACGATGCGCTCGGGCCCGAGCCCCAGCGCCTCGGCCCGGGCCGCCGAGTCGAGGGCCGAGCGCACCAAAGCCTCGTGGAGCACCTGGCGGGCGTCCTGCGGCTCGGGGCGGCGGGCGTTCTCATCCATGAGCCGGGTCAGCAGCGACTGGTCGAGACTGCCCCAGTTGACGCCGATGCGCACCGGCTTGTCGTGCTCGAGCGCGATCTCGATGATCTCGGCAAAGCGACGATCGCGCTTGGCGCGCGGGCCCACATTGCCCGGATTGATGCGGTATTTGTCGAGCGCCGCGGCTGCGGCCGGATGCGCGGCGAGCAGACGGTGGCCGTTGTAGTGGAAATCGCCGACAAGGGGCACCCTGATGCCCGCTCGGTCGAGCGCCTCGCGGATGCGAGGCACCGCGGCCGCCGCCTCGTCGCGGTCGACCGTGATGCGGACGAGCTCCGAGCCCGCCTCGGCAAGCAGCCGCACTTGCGCAACCGTCGCCGCAACGTCGGCGGTGTCGGTGTCGGTCATGGATTGCACGACGATGGGCGCGCCGCCGCCGATGGGGATGCCGGCGACATCGACGCAATGGGACTGTCGGCTCTGCTGCATGGGTTGTCTGGGCTGTTGCATGGGTTGTATGGGCTGCTGCGTGGACTGCATGGGCGGCTGTGTGGGTTGCATGGGCGACGTTGGCTGCATGTACTCCTGCATGGACTGCTGCGTGGACTGCTACATGGGCTTTGTGGCCCTCGTGCCATTGTTCGAGCCTTCCGTAGCCTCCACGGCTTTCGTGCGTTTGACTGAGCACTCGACCCTAAGGGCCGTATGGTCCAGGTTATAGCCCAACGCGCCCGCACGGGGCAGTGCGACGCCCCGTCCACCCATGGCCGCATACGCCCATGGCCCCGTCCGCCCGATTGACCGTCCGCTCGTGCCCCGTGCGCATGAAGGTGGTCGAACGCCGCCCTCTCCGAGCGCCGCAATGCAATGCCGCGTCCCATCGGCCTGCGTTCGCCCATCACCTGGCCAGATCTTCGCTTCTGCTCGGCCTCTACTTAGCCAGCTCCTTGAGCCCGAGACGAATGAGCGTTGCGGTATCGATGCCGCCCGCTTCCGCGTCCCCCTCCCCCTTCCCCTCCTCCGCGGCGGCTCTCATCGCCGCGGCGATCGCTGCCCCCGCCTCGCCGCGCCCATAGCCGAGATTGACAAGGGCCGAGACGGCATCGGCGACTTGGCTCGCGCCACCGGCGCCGCCGCCATCACCTGTCACGTCATCGGGCGCGCCAATAGCGCTGTCGCCTTTCGCCGGCGCGGGGCCACCGGCTGCGACATTGGCCGCATTGGCGGCGCTTGCGTTTGCCAGGCCGGGCGCCTTGTCGCGCAGCTCTGTGGCGATGCGGCCGGCGACCTTGGGCCCCACGCCGGGAGCCCGCGCGATCATGGCCTTGTCGCCAAGCGCGATCGCGTCTGCAAGCTCGCTCGCCGAGAGTGTGCCGAGAATGGCGAGCGCCGACTTCGCGCCCACCCCTTGCACCGATTGCAAGAGCCGGAACCATTGTCGCTCGAGCTCGTTGGCAAACCCGAACAACCTCAGCTCGGTCTCGCGGACATGGGTCTCGATGGCGAGCACCACCTCCGCGCCGATCTCCGGCAGCCCCGCAAGCGTTCGGCGCGAGCACGAAACCTCATAGCCGAC
>WGBL01000367.1 GCA_015494375.1 Hyphomicrobiales bacterium
ACCTTATCCTTGCGCTTGAGCTCTATTGGGCCGCCCAAGGCTGTGTCATACTCCAGCCCTATGACATGGAGGTCGGCGCCGGCACCTTCCATCCGGCAACGACGCTCAGGGCCTTAGGCCCCAAGCCCTGGAAGGCCGCCTACGTCCAGCCCTCGCGACGGCCCACCGACGGCCGCTATGGCGAGAATCCCAATCGGCTTCAGCACTACTACCAGTTCCAGGTGATCCTCAAACCCTCGCCCCCCGACATCCAAGACCTCTATCTGCAAAGCCTCATCGCCATCGGCATCGACCCGGCGCGTCACGACATCCGCTTTGTCGAGGACGACTGGGAGAGCCCGACGCTCGGCGCCTGGGGGCTCGGCTGGGAGGTCTGGTGCGACGGCATGGAGGTCTCGCAATTCACCTATTTCCAGCAGGTGGGCGGCTTTGACTGCATGCCCGTCTCGGGCGAGCTCACCTATGGGCTTGAGCGGCTGGCAATGTATGTGCAGGGCGTCGAGAACGTCTTCGAGCTCAATTTCAATGGCCGCGAGGGCGCCGAGCGGATCCGCTATGGCGACGTTTTCCGCCAAGCCGAGGAGGAATATTCCCGCTACAATTTCGAGCTCGCCGACACCGAGATGCTGCTCAGTCATTTTCGCGACGCAGAAAAGGAGTGCCGCGCCATTCTGGAGGCCGGCGATCGCGGCGCGGGCGCACGCCACGCTTGCGTGCTGCCCGCCTATGACCAGTGCATCAAGGCGAGCCACATCTTCAATCTGCTCGATGCCCGCGGCGTCATTTCCGTCACCGAGCGCCAAAGCTATATCCTGCGCGTGCGTGAACTCGCCAAGGCGTGTGCGGCCGCCTGGCTTCAGACCGAAGGAGGAGGGAAGGAGGCGGCATGACATGAGTGCACAGTTGTTTGGTCTTTTGGTGATGGGGCTGTTTGGCTATCTCGTGGCCCACATTCTTTTCTGGAACCGCGCGCGGCCGGTGTTCTGGTTCACGATGGCGCTCATCGTCGTCGGGCTTGGCTACCTCGCCACGACCCCGACCCCGGCCGAGCTTGTTCGTGACATCATTGGCTCACCGGCCTGGCTCAATTGAGGACCGCACTGAGGACCGCCCGCCCATGCCGGAGCTTTTGCTTGAGATACTTTCCGAGGAGATCCCGGCGCGGATGCAGGCCGCGGCCGCCCGGTTGCTCGCGCGCGAGGTGTCGGGCGCCCTCGCTGAGGCGGGCCTTCTGCACGAGGACGCCCAGGGCTTTGCCACACCGCGCAGGCTTGCGCTCTATATCCCAGAGCTTCCCGCGCACTCGCCGGCGACGGTGAGCGAGCGCCGCGGCCCCCGCGTGGGCGCGCCTGAAAAGGCGATTGCGGGCTTTCTGCGCGCGGCGGGGCTCGACTCACTCGATGAGGCCGAGATCGTCTCCGATCCCAAGAAGGGCGACTATTATCTCGCCCGCAGCGAGAAGCCCGGCCGGCCCGCGGCCGAAATTGTCGCCGAAGTGATCCCCGAAGTTTTGGCCAAGTTCCACTGGCCGAAGTCCATGCGCTGGGGCGAGGCACACTTTCGCTGGGTGCGGCCCATCCATGGGCTTTTATGCCTGCTCGGCGGCAAGGTGGTGCCCTTCACAATCCCCGGGCTCGAGGGCCCCGGGCGCGAGGCGCTCACGCCGGGCGTCAGCACGCGCGGGCACCGCTTCATGGCGCCGGAGCCGTTCAAGGTGCGGGGCTTTGCGGACTATTGCGAAAAGCTCCGGGCCGCCAAGGTGATCCTCGATGGCAAGGCGCGCGCCGACGCGATCGCCCAAGAGGCCCGCACGCTCGCCAAGGCTCATGGCCTCGCACTCATCGAGGACGCGGCGCTCCTTGAAGAGAATGCGGGGCTCGTCGAGTGGCCCGTGGTGCTCATGGGCAGCTTTGATGAGGCATTCCTCACACTGCCGCCCGAGGTGCTGATCACAACCCTGAAGGCTCATCAGAAATGCTTTGCGCTCCGTCGACCGCGCGGGCAAAAGCTCGCCAACCGCTTCTTGCTCGTCGCCAACCTCGAGGCGGACGATGGCGGCAAGGCCATCATCGCCGGCAATGAGCGCGTCATCCGGGCGCGGCTGTCGGACGCCCGCTTTTTCTGGGAGAAGGACCTCGCGCGGCCGCTCGACGACATGGCCGAGGCGCTCTCGGGCGTCACCTTCCACGAAAAGCTCGGCACCATGGCCGAGCGGGCCGAGCGCATCGCCACGCTTGCCGCGCGGATCGCCCCCATGGTTGGGGCCGAGGGTGAGAAGGCCGCCCGCGCCGCACACCTCGCCAAGGCCGATCTGGTCTCGGAGATGGTCGGCGAATTCCCCGAGCTCCAGGGCCTCATGGGCCGCTATTATGCCGAGGCGGCGGGCGAGGATGCGGCGGTCGCAGAGGCGATCGAGGCGCACTACAGGCCACAGGGACCCACGGACGCGGTGCCGATGGCGCCCGTCTCGATCGCCGTTGCGCTCGCCGACAAGCTCGACATGCTGACGGGGCTGTGGGCCATCGGTGAGAAGCCGACGGGCTCGAAAGACCCCTATGCGGTCCGCCGTGCGGCCCTCGGCGTCATCCGCATTGTTCTCGAGAATGAGCTCAGGCTGAGCCTCAGGCCGGTTCTGCTTGAGGCTTTCAAGCCAATCGGCTTGCTGCTCGATCTGAAGAGCAGTGAGGAGGCCGCTTCCTCTTCGGCGAAGCGACATGAAAGCCTGTCGTTATGCCATGACATTACGAGAAACGAAGGTCAGAAGGCGCGGGAGGCGCAGGACTTGGCAGCGAACCGGGAAGGATCGGAATCGCGCGCCCTTGACGCGGCAACACGTCATGGCGAAACGATCATCCCCGAACTCCTCGCCTTCTTCGCCGACCGCCTCAGGGTGCACCTCCGTGAGCAGGGCGCGCGGCACGATCTCATCGACGCCGTTTTCGCCCTCGGCGATGAGGACGATCTGTTGATGCTCGTCAAGCGCATCGAGGCGCTTGGGCGCTTTCTCGAGACAGACGATGGCGAAAGCCTGCGCGCGGGCGTCAAGCGCGCCGAGAGCATCCTCAGGATTGAAGAGAAGAAGGACAAATGCAGCTACGACGCCGCGCCCGACCCCGCACTCTTCGCAGCGCCCGAGGAGAAGGCGCTCCATGAGGCCATCGGCCAGGTGACGCAGGCGGCCGAGAAGGCGATCGCGCGCGAGGACTTCGAGGCGGCGATGGCCGCGCTCGCGAGGCTCAGGGCGCCGGTTGACGCCTTTTTCGAGAAGGTGACGGTCAATGCCGACGATCCGGAGCTGCGCAAGAACCGCTTGCGGCTGCTCAGCCGCATCCGTGCGGCAACCCGCCGCGTCGCCGACTTCTCGCGCATTGCGGGCACATAGTAGGCGGAACAGGCGCACAGGAAGCGGGCTTAAGCTTGGACGGCTCCAGAGTCGAGAGGCGGGCGGGCTCAAAGGCTGGAACGATCGACACTTTGGGATTTGGCATCCGCTATGGGATTTGGCATCTCAAGACCAGAGACCGATAACAGCGCGCCGCAAAGCAAACACCCACCCGCAAGACGCCCAGGCGCGCCAGCGCTGGCACAACTCTGACGACGTCAAGGCACAGTTCGACGGCCGCCTTCTGTGATTGGACAATGTGTGTGCGAGCGAACCCCGGCACATCGTGTGCCAGTGACATTTGCTCGTTGAGCGATTGCATCCTCTGCTCGGCTATAC
>WGBL01000368.1 GCA_015494375.1 Hyphomicrobiales bacterium
ACAACGCCGCGCGCTGCTCCCCTTCTGATTTCTGACTTCTGGTTTCTGCCTTCTGGCTTCTGCCCCCCTTCGATCGTCATTCGTCGGTCTTGTCAGTTGGAGCCAAGCTGATATGACGGCAGAGGATGATCGAACGGAATGGCGGCGATGGCGGCGACGGGCCGCCTGATCATTCCTGGCGCATTTGCGATGCGCCCCTCTAGGGCCGGGGAGCAGCGGGTGCCATGGGCGAGCGACTGAAGGGTAGGGTGGCGATCGTCACGGGTGCGGCCTCGGGCTTCGGCCGGGCCATTGCCGAGACATTTGCGTGCGAGGGTGCGCGGGTGGTGGTGGCCGATCTCAATGGCGACGGTGCCGAGGAGGTGGCGCGCACCATCGGCGATGACGCCCGGGCAGTGTGCGCCGATGTCACGGTGGGCGAGGATGTGGCGGCGATGGTCGAGGCGGCGACGGGCGCCTTCGGCGGCCTCGACATCATGGTCAACAATGCGGGCTACACCCATGTCAACCAGCCGCTCCTCGAGGTGAGCGAAGCCGATTTCGATCGCACCTATGCTGTCAACGTCAAGGCCATTTATCTGGCCACGCTTCGAGTGGTGCCCATTTTTCGCGAGCGCGGCGGTGGGGTTATCCTCAACACCGCATCGACCGCCGGCTTGCGGCCGCGCCCCGGGCTCACCTGGTACAATGGATCAAAGGGGGCTGCGATCACGCTTACCAAGTCGATGGCCATAGAGCTTGCGCCTGACAATATTCGGGTCAATGCGCTTTGCCCGGTCATGGGTGAGACGGGCATGCTCGAGCGCTTCATGGGCGCGCCTGACATACCGGAAGTTCGCGCCAAGTTCATTGCCACCATCCCCATGGGGCGCATGTCGCAGCCGGCCGACATCGCCAATGCGGCGCTCTTTCTTGCCTCTGACGAGGCGGCGTTTATCACTGGTGTGGCGCTCGAGGTGGATGGCGGGCGCTGCGTTTGAGCCAAGTTTGTGGTTTCTGGATTACGAATCCGAGCGTACATAGTGAACTGGATGAGCTGGGGGCATCCGGAGAGCCAACAACATGTCAAACACTAACGAAAACGGCAAGGAGCGCCGTCGCCTTTGGGAAGGTGCTTTATTTTTCGCCGGCTTCATTGCCTGCATTCCCCTTGCCAACTGGTTGATCGCCAATGTGGGCACGGTCTGCCCCGAGGGGGGCCCATGTCTCATTCCCGTGGCGCCGGGCCTCATGGCGCCGAGCGGGGTGGTGATGGTGGGGCTTGCGCTCGTGCTGCGCGACCTTGTGCAGCGGCGCCTGGGCGTCAAGATTGCGATTGTCGGCATTCTCACAGGCGCAATCATCTCGGCCACCTTCGCGCCGCGCGCGCTCGTTCTCGCCTCGGCTCTCGCCTTCCTCCTTTCCGAGCTGGCCGATCTCATGGTCTACACCCCGCTGCAGCGGCGCGGGCTTGTGCTTGCGGTCTTCGCCAGCAGCATCGTGGGGCTCGTCGTCGATAGCGTTCTCTTTCTCTGGCTCGCCTTCGGCAACCTCGAGTTTCTGCTCGGTCAGGTCGTCGGCAAGGCCTGGATGGTGCTGGCGACACTGCCGGCGATCGCCTGGCTGAGGGCGCGCGACGTACGTCTCGGGCTCGCATCCGTTTGAATGGACTGAGAGAGCAATCGTCACTCCCGTGACCCAGAATGGCGGAGAGGAGCGTGACCGCGACGCGCGCGGTCGAAAGTTGTGTCGCTGAGAGGGGTGTGACCGAGAGGAGGGGAGCTCTTGAAATACTCGCTGTTCACGCTCGCCGCCCAGGCGCTCAAAGGCCATCGCGGCTGGCCCAGGGCCTGGCGCCGGCCGGAGCCCAAACCGGCCTATGACGTCGTCATTGTCGGTGGCGGCGGCCATGGCCTCGCAACAGCCTACTACCTCGCCAAGCGCCATGGCCTTGCCGGAGGGCGCGGCGGCCGGGGGCCGAGCATTGCGGTGCTTGAGAAGAGCTGGCTCGGCTCGGGCAACATCGGGCGCAACACGACCATCGTGCGCTCGAACTATCTCCTCGATGGCAACGAGCGCTTCTATGAGCTCTCGCTCAGGCTCTGGGAGGGGCTCTCGCTCGAGCTCAACTACAATGTCATGTTCTCGCCCCGCGGTGTCCTCAATCTCTTTCACACCGATGCCCAGCGCGATGCCGCCATCCGCCGCGGCAACGCCATGCTGCTGAATGGCGCCGATGCCGTGCTGCTTGATCGCGAGGGCGTCAGGCGGTACGCCCCCATGGTCGATCTCGACAACGGCCGCTTTCCGGTGCTTGGCGGGCTCTTTCAGCCGCGCGCTGGCACCGCCCGCCACGACGCCGTCGCCTGGGGCTATGCCCGGGCCGCCGACCGCCTCGGCGTCGACATAATCGAGAATTGCGAGGTCACGGGCTTTGATATTCGCGCCGGGCGCATCCATGGCCTCGAGACGACGCGGGGGGCGATCCGTGCCGAGAAGGTGGGGCTTGCGGTCGCCGGCCATACGAGCGCATTGGCGCGGCTTGCGGGGCTCGAGCTGCCGATCGAGTCGCACATCCTCCAGGCCTTTGTCACCGAGGGGCTTAAGCCATTCATCGACACCGTCGTCACCTATGGCGCCGGGCACTTCTACATCTCGCAGTCGGACAAGGGCGGGCTCGTCTTCGGCGGCGATCTCGACGGCTACAACAGCTATGCCCGGCGCGGCAATCTGCCCATGGTCGAGCATGTGATGGAGATCGGCGCCACCATGATCCCGCGGCTCAAGCGCCTGCGCGTGCTGCGCTCGTGGGGCGGCATCATGGACATGACCATGGACGGCAGCCCGATCATCGACAAGACGCCCATCACGGGGCTCTACTTGAATGGCGGCTGGTGCTATGGGGGGTTCAAGGCGACGCCAGCCTCGGGGCTCTCGTTTGCCCACCTCATTGCCGAGGATGAGCCGCACGAGGCGGCGCGCGCGTTTACGTTGTCGCGGTTTGCGAGTGGCCATTTGCTCGACGAGGCGGGCACCGGCGCCCAGCCCAATCTGCACTAAATTTGCATTGAAGTACATTGAAGTATGAGAGGACCGAACGAAGTCCTTGGGGGGAGGAAATGCGAATCCAATGCCCGAATTGCGGCGAACGCGCGATCGAGGAGTTCACCTATCGCGGCGCCGCCGCGCCCGAGCGGCCGGCGCTCGATGCGCCGCTCGAGGCGCACTTCGCCTACGTCTATATCCGCGACAACCCCGCCGGCCGGCACCTCGAGCATTGGCACCACGCGGGCGGTTGCCGGGCGTGGCTTGTCGTTGAGCGCTCGACGACAAGCCATGAGATCTGCTCCGTCCGCCTCGCCGAAGATCAGGAGGCCCAAGGCGCGGGGGCCGGGCAATGAGCGCAAACCAGCCTTGTCGCCTTGCCGAAGGGGGCCTTATCGACCGCACCGTCCGTTTGCGGTTCCGCTTTGACGGCCGTCACCTTGAGGGCTGTGCTGGCGACACACTCGCCTCGGCGCTTCTGGCCAATGGCCACCGGCTTGTCGGCCGCAGCTTCAAGTATCATCGCCCCCGCGGCTTGCTCACAGCGGGCGCGGCCGAGCCCAATGCTCTTGTCGAGCTGCGCGAGGGCGGCCGGCGCGAGCCCAACACCCGCGCAACGACGATCGAGCTCTATGACGGCCTTGTGGCCCGCAGCCAGAACCGCTGGCCGTCTCTCGGGCTCGACGTGATGAGCGTCAATGGACTTTTCTCGCCCCTTTTCGTTGCTGGCTTCTATTACAAGACCTTCAAGTGGCCGGCGGCCTTCTGGCATGGCCTTTATGAGCCGCTCATCCG
>WGBL01000369.1 GCA_015494375.1 Hyphomicrobiales bacterium
CGATGAGGTTGATCTGACACCGTTTCTCCGGCTCTCGCCACCGGACGAGCGGACCGCAAGAGCGACGGAGCAGCAAGGGCCCTCATCTGGGAGCCAGAACGAGCCGGTTGTGATGCAGCTCACCTCGCAGCCCGAGATTGTCAACTTTGCGCCACTGCAGTGGCTCGATGCCGATATGAGAATCTCAGCAAAATCCTTGACGCTCGGTGACCTGACCGCGGAGAATTGTGCCGCAACGCTGTCACTCAGATCGGGCCGCCTGCTGGCCGATATTGCCGAGATGGATTTCCTTGATGGTGTCGCCACTGGGCAGTTCACCATTGACACTATGGCGCTGCCGACCAAGATTACGGTTCGGGGTGCTTTGCAGAATATTCCCAGCGAGCGTCTCTTGAACACCCTCTTCGGCACCTCGCCCCTTTCGGGACGGGCCGACATAACCTTCGACCTCAGCGCCCAGGGCTGGACACTCCCGGACTTGGCCAAGAGCCTCAAAGGCGATGCCCATGTTGTCATCGCCAAGGGCGGCTCGCTCGGGCTCGACCTTGATGATCTCATGGTGCGGGCCGGCAGAGCCGAGCTCGAGGGCTGGGCGATGGCCACCCAGGGCACCATGGCATTTGATGAGATGCGGGCCGAACTGGAGTTCAGAGACGGCATTGCCGCTTCGAGGAAGCTCAGTTTCACGACCCCAGATGGCGTTTATGGAGCGGTGGGAACGATCGACCTCTCAAGGCAAAACCTTCAGTTCCGCCTCAATCTCGATCGCGAAAAGCCAACACCTCTAGACAAGCGCCAGGTTTTGGTGCTTAAGGGCTCGCTGCTCCATCCCTCGATCAGCCTCGAGTCCGTCCTTGGCGACATAAAGCCTCCGAAATCCGAGTCGGTCTCCAAATAAGAGCCTGTGTTCTCGCATCGAGCGAGTCTTCAAGTCTGACCACGGCCCCTCAAGTCCGAGAGAAAATGCCCCTGGTTGCTGACTGGGCACGGAAAAGCCACACCAGACAGCGACAATTGGCCGGCCAAGCGTGCTATGAGTGCCCTTATGGTGAAGGCGACAATCTCCCGCTCATGTGCGCAGTGATGCGGTGGCTGCCGGAAGGCGCAGGAATGCGTTGCACCTTGGAGCCCTGGCATTTGGGGGAGAGGCGACGAGGGCGGCGCGAGGCAACTGAAGTCTTGTGTCAGGCGGCTGCAAAAGCAAAAGAAGAGGAAAATAGGGGAGGAAAGCAGCAATGAGGGGATTGCGTGCGGCTCTGGCCGGCCTGGTCGTCTGGGCCGGCACCGGCCTTGCTTCGAATGTTGGAACGGCCGAGATCGGTCTTGCGCCCCCGCTTCCCGATGCCTCGAGCCTCGCCCGCACCGATGAGGCAAGGGCCACTGAGGATGCGCCCGCTCCCTCCGCTGCCGGACGCGAGGCCGAGCCGGCGGCGGAGCAGGCGACTGAGCCGCAACCCGCACTTGGACCGGCGCCACAACCCGCGCCGCAAACCGAGCCGCAACCGGTACATGCGCCAGAACCACAACCCGCGCCGCAAACCGAGCCGCAACCGGTACGTGCGCCAGAACCACAGCCCACGCCGCAAACCGAGCCGCAACCCGCACGTGCATCGGAGCCGCAAACCGAAACCGGTAAAGAGCCCGATGGCGGGCCGCAGGTTGCCTCAGAGCCCGCGCCGCCGTCCCAAGAGCTTTCGTCCCAGGAACCTTCGCCCCAAATACCTTTGCCCGAAGAGCCTGCGCCCCCAGAGTCTCTGCCACGAGAATTGCGTATCGCCACCTGGGGCGGGGCCTACCAGCAGGCCCAGGAGCGCGCGGTCATTGGCCGCTTTCGGGCGCAGAGCGGGCTCGAGATTCGCCTCGTGCGTCTCGACGCCTCGAGGCTTGGCGAGGCCATTCGCTCGAGCTCTCAGCTCGCCTGGGATGTCGCCGACCTGCCGAGCGGGCTCGTGCGAGAGGCCTGCGAGCGGGGTGTGCTTTCGCCCATCTCATCCGAGGCGCTCGAGCCCGGCAGTGACGGAAGCACGCCGGATGCGGATTTTCTTCCCGGAGCGCTCACCCGCTGCGGTGTGGCGAGTGTGGCCTGGTCCATGGTGGTGGTCATGGATCCCGCTCAGTTGAGGGGCCCTTTGCCGACGACCCTAGGGGATGTGTTTGCGCCCGATTTGAAATGGAAGATCGCCTTGCCACGCCAGCCGCGCTATCTGCTCGAGATGGCGCTCATGGCCGACGGCGTGCCTGCAGCAGACGTCTATACGACCCTTGCAAGCGAGAGTGGTCGCTTGCGTGCATTCCGCGTCCTCGAGCGCATTCGCGAGCGTATCGTGTGGTGGCCCAAGCCGCGAGAAGCCACCCAACTCGTGCTTGGCAAAAAGGCGGCGGCAGCGCTCGCATTCAACGGTCGCGCATTTGCCGATATCACCCGCAGCGCGAGCAAACTTGTGATCCTCTGGGATGGCCAGGTCTATCAGAGCCAAAGCTGGGTGATTGCCAGATCGGCACGCAACAAAGAAGCGGCCAAGGCGTTTGTCGCTCTTGCCACCAGCCCGGCGCGGCTGGCCGCCCAGGCGCGGCAATTCCCCTATGGCCCCATGCGTCGCTCGGCGCTCGCCATGGTCGGACGGCATCCCGTGCTCGGCATCGAAATGGTGGCATTCCTGCCCACCGCGCCGGAAAACATGAAAAACGCCCTGGCATTCGACGAAGCCTGGTGGGCCCAGCATGGCGCGGCACTTCGAGAGCACTTTGACCACTGGCTGGAAAACGGCATGCGCGTGCTCGAAAGCGAGCACCAGCGCCCATCAGAAGGGGGCCTGGACGGTCGGCCATCGCCGGGCTGAGCTGGCCCCTCTTCTTCACCTGGGGCCCTGGGGGCTGGGGGGCGCCCGCGCCGCTGCGCGGGGTGTTGCCTGGGCCG
>WGBL01000370.1 GCA_015494375.1 Hyphomicrobiales bacterium
CGTCGTAGGCGCCGCCATAGGCTTTCCTAGTGATTACTGTGACCTTGGGCACCGTCGCCTCGGCAAACGCGAACAGCAGCTTGGCGCCGTGCTTAATCAGGCCGCCATATTCCTGATCGGTGCCGGGCAGGAAACCGGGCACATCGACAAACGTCACGAGGGGAATCTCGAAACAGTCGCAAAAGCGCACAAAGCGCGCGGCCTTGCGCGAGGCGTCGGCGTCGAGCACGCCCGCAAGCACCAGCGGCTGGTTGGCGACAAAGCCCACGGTGCGCCCCTCGAGGCGCCCGAAACCGACGATGATGTTTTGTGCAAACGTCTCCTGGATCTCGAAAAAGTCGCCTTCATCGGCAACCTTCTCGATCAGCTCCTTCATGTCATAGGGCTTTGCGGGATCATCGGGCACAAGCGTGTCGAGGGCGGGCTCGACGCGCGTTGCGGGATCGCGCGTCGGCAGCTCGGGCACACCGGCGCGATTGTTGAGCGGCAGAAAGTCCATGAGCCGGCGCATCTGCAACAGAGCCTCGACGTCGTTGTCATAGGCGCGATCGGCGATCGCGGACCTGGTGGTATGGACCCGCGCGCCGCCAAGCTCCTCGGCCGTCACCTCCTCGCCGGTGACCGTCTTGACCACATCGGGGCCGGTGACGAACATGTAAGACGTATCCTTGACCATGAAGATGAAGTCCGTCATGGCGGGAGAGTAAACATCGCCGCCCGCGCACGGCCCCATGATGACCGAGATTTGCGGGATGACGCCCGAGGCCAGCACATTGCGCAGGAAGACCTCGCCATAGCCGCCAAGGGCCGCCACGCCCTCTTGGATGCGCGCGCCGCCGGCATCAAAAAGGCCGATGATGGGGGCGCGGTTCCGGAGCGCCATGTCCTGGATCTTGGTGATCTTGCGGGCGTGGGTTTCAGAAAGCGAGCCGCCGAAGACGGTAAAATCCTTGGCGAAAACATAGACGAGCCGGCCGTTGATGGTGCCCCAGCCGGTGACCACACCATCGCCCGGGATCTTGTTTTTTTCCATGCCGAAATCGCTGCAGCGGTGCTCGACATAAGAATCGAACTCCTCGAACGAGCCCTCGTCAAGGAGCAGATCGAGGCGCTCGCGAGCGGTGAGTTTGCCGCGGCCGTGCTGGGCCTCGATGCGTCGCTTGCCACCGCCAAGGCGCGCCTCGGCGCGGCGCCGCTCGAGCTCTGCAATAATCTCCTTCATGGCTGCGCTTCCTCAGATTTTCTCTCAGCTCTCAGATATGCCTCTACCGGCCTCGACGCTCTCTTGGCGAGGTGGCTTCTGCTGATCTCTTACCTATCATGCCTTCCATCTCTTTCGTGCCTACCAAACCTGGTCAAACCACCATCCCTCTCGTGCCTATCATGCCTGTCATGGCCCTCCAGCCTGAACAATCCGCCTATCCCGAACGATCCACCTTTTGTGTGGCGAACAACACCCACGAGCGGCGAGGGGGGCGTTGGCCTGGCCTAATCCGAATCATTCACGTGGGTTTGGCGAGCGGAGTTTATGAGTGGCGACGCGGCCGTTGTTTTGACGTGGGATTTTGACACCGAATCAGAGTCCTCAACGCGCCACGCATCGCCATGAACTCTACACCGCTTCCGCTCGACTTGTCTCCCGTCTGATCGAAGTCACTCACATTCAAATTCGACGACCTCGCTATGAGCGCAGGGGCCAAAGGGAACGCGCCATTGCCGTTTTTCGCCGAACGATCAAGGTCGATCCATTGGCCGTCGAACCAGTAGGCAGAGAGGCGCTGATGCGTTCGGCGCCAAGCGTTAAACGGTGCGACGGTGCACATCCACGAGATGGGCAAGAAGGAGGCGGCAAGCGCTCCCACTTGCTTGCCGAAGCTCTCTTGCCTTGAACAGTGTTACAACCTCGCGCAACGTATGCTTAAATTGGCGCGAAAGCGCCGCCCGTTGATTGGCAGGCCAGCGAATTGTCTGGTAAGGCGAATGAGAGCCAGGGCGCGTGGCGGTCGTTTTCGTTTAACCGCTAACGCATATGCTGGCATGTTCCAAACGGCGGATACGGCGCGTGGCAGTCGTTTTCGCTTGGCCGCTAACGACAGTTCCTCATCAGAGTTTGTTGAACGGCCCGCCGCATCGACCTCGGCAGACCGGCCCATGCGCATGGCCTCTGGCAAAGTCTCGAGCTTCTATGCCTGGCTCAAGACTCGCCGCAAGGAACGGAGCGGCGCTGTTGGAGCCGCAGAGAAGGCTGATGGAGCCGCGTAAAAGGGCTGGCTGTCGAAGGCGCGGGGGGTGGGAAAGCCGGCTGAGTCCAGTGCCGGGAAACGACGGGAGCGCGTGGAAGGGAAAACCGAAAGGCGAGCGAGCATAACCATGCCCAGTGGCAACAATTTCTCCGAAGAAACTCTGCGACGCATCGCCCATGCACTGGAGCGGCTCGCACCGCCAAGCGCACCCGCGCCCGATTTCGAGGCGGCCGAGGCGTTCATATGGCAGTCCTGCCCCGGCGCCTTCCAACCGGTTGCCGAGGTCAATCGCTTGCCACTGGCGCTGCTCAAGGGCATCGACCATCAAGCCGAGCAGCTGCTTGCCAACACCGTTCGGTTTGCCAGGGGCTATGCGGCGAACAATGCGCTGTTATGGGGCGCGCGGGGGATGGGGAAAAGCTCGCTTGTGAAGGCCGTTCACGCCGAGGCCGCGCGTGTGCTCACTGAAGGAGCGGAAGCGGGGCCGGACAGCGCCCGTGCGGCCCAGACGGCACGTCTCAAACTCGTCGAGATCCACCGCGAGGATATTGCCAGCCTGCCCGCCTGCCTTTTGCACCTCAGGGCGAGCCGGCATCGTTTCTTGGTCTTTTGTGACGATCTTTCCTTCGAGCGCGAGGATACCGATTACAAGTCGCTCAAGTCGGTGCTCGAGGGCGGCATCGAGGGGCGGCCCCCAAACGTGCTCTTTTATGCCACCTCCAATCGGCGCCATCTCATGCCGCGCGATATGTTGGAGAACGAGCGCTCCACCGCCATCAACCCTTCCGAGGCCGTCGAAGAAAAGGTTTCGCTTTCAGACCGCTTCGGGCTCTGGCTCGGTTTTCACAATTGCTCGCAAGCCGACTATCTCGAGATGGTGGCCGCCTATGCCGCCCACTACGGGCTCGAGAGCGCGGGTGGCGCCGAGGCCCTGGAGCGCGAGGCCCTCGAATGGGCGGCGACCCGAGGGGCGCGATCGGGCCGCGTCGCCTGGCAATTCATCCAGGACCTGGCCGGCCGTCTTGGGCGCGAGCTGAAATAAGCAAGCGTCGCGCCATTGCTGGGACGGCGCCGTTCTTGGACGAAAGCGCCTCGCCGGGAAGAAAGCGCGCAAGCCGCTCAATCCAGGTCGCGACACGACGTGGGTCGCTCAATAGGACCAGAGCGCTGAGAGCAAAAAGGGCACCTCGGCAAAGGGCGGGGCGGCGATCTCGGCGTCACCGGCATAGGTGGCAAGCAAGACCCACTGCCCCTCGCGGAGCTCGAACGTCTCGACCATCTGGGCGTCCGGATCGACCAGCCACAAATGGGGGACCTTGAAAGCGCCATAGATGTCGCGCTTCTCGAAACGGTCATAGCGGGCCGTCGTGGGCGAGACGACCTCGCAAACCCAGTCGGGTGGGGTCTCGAACCAGGCGGTCTCGGGCAGCTCCGGCATCCTCTCCCGCCGCCAGCCGGCAAGGTCGGGCACCAGCACATGCTCGCCCAGGTGCAGCTCCGGCTC
>WGBL01000371.1 GCA_015494375.1 Hyphomicrobiales bacterium
GTCGGGGCTCCGCCCCTCCTCGCCTCTTCCTCATTGAGCTTCGCCGCATAGTCGCGGACCTGCTGGGTGATCTCCATGGCGCAGAACTTGGGCCCGCACATGGAGCAGAAATGCGCGACCTTGTGCGCCGCCTTGGGCAACGTCTCGTCGTGAAAGGCGCGTGCCGTATCGGGGTCGAGCGAGAGGTTGAACTGGTCCTCCCAGCGAAAATCGAAGCGCGCCCGCGAAAGCGCGTCGTCCCAGGCGCGTGCCGCGGGATGGCCTTTGGCAAGGTCGGCCGCATGGGCCGCGATCTTGTAGGCGATAACACCGGCCTTCACGTCGTCGCGATTGGGCAGCCCGAGGTGCTCCTTGGGCGTCACATAGCAGAGCATGGCGGTGCCGAACCAGCCGATCATGGCGGCGCCGATGGCGCTCGTGATGTGATCGTAGCCGGGCGCGATATCGGTCACCAGCGGCCCCAGCGTATAGAACGGCGCCTCGCCGCAAACGCTGAGCTGCTTCTCGACATTCTCTTTGATCTTGTGCATGGGCACATGGCCCGGGCCCTCGATCATCACCTGGCACCCACGGTCGTGGGCTATCTTGGTGAGCTCTCCAAGGGTTTCCAACTCGGCGAATTGCGCGGCGTCGTTGGCGTCCGCGATCGAGCCCGGCCGCAGGCCGTCGCCCAAGGAGAACGAGACGTCATAGCGCCGCATGATGTCGCAAATGTCGCCGAAGTGCTCGTAGAGAAAGCTCTCACGGTGGCTGGCGAGGCACCACTTGGCCATGATCGAGCCGCCGCGGCTGACGATGCCGGTAACGCGATCGGCCGTGAGATGGATGTGCCGCAAGCGCACACCCGCATGGATGGTGAAATAGTCGACGCCCTGCTCGCACTGCTCAATGAGCGTGTCCTTGTAGACCTCCCAGTCGAGCTTGAGGGGATCGCCGCCCACCTTCTCGAGCGCCTGATAGATGGGCACGGTGCCGATGGGGACGGGCGCATTGCGGATGATCCACTCGCGGGTGGTGTGGATGTTGCGACCCGTCGAGAGGTCCATCACCGTGTCCGCACCCCAGCGGATCGCCCAAACCATCTTCTCGACCTCTTCCTCGACCGAGGACGAGACCGCCGAGTTGCCGATGTTGGCATTCACCTTGGTAAGGAAATTGCGGCCGATGATCATCGGCTCGCGCTCGGGATGGTTGATATTGGATGGGATGATGGCGCGCCCCCGCGCCACCTCATCGCGCACGAACTCGGGCGTAATGAAGGGCGGAATGGCGGCACCGAAGCTCTCGCCATCTTGGAGCCGCGCCTCGGCCTCCTCGCGCAGGGCCTCGCTGAGCGCCTGCCGCCCCAGGTTCTCGCGGTGGGCAATATAGGCCATCTCCTTGGTGATTATGCCGGCCCGCGCACACTCGAGCTGGGTGAGCGGCGTCTCGCCCGTGCCTCGCAAGGGCCTGTGCATGTGCGGGAACGGGCGGGCGCGATGGCGCGCGCCGACGTTGCCATCGTCCTCGGGGCGCACCTCGCGGCCCTCGTACTCTTCGACGCCGCCGCGCTCACGCACCCAGGCCTGGCGGCTGCGGGCGAGTCCCGCATCGAGATCGATCTGCGCTTCTTGGTCGGTGTACGGACCCGAGGAATCATAGACGCGAAAAGCGCCCTCCTCAGCATCCGTGAGCGCAATCTCACGAAACGGCACGCGCAACTCGGGAGCGCCTTCGGGGGCGCTGTAGACCTTGCGCGAGGCGGGCAACGGCCCGGTTGTCACCTCGAATTTGGCATCTGTTTTGGCGTGGATGTTCATTCTGTCTCACCTCCAACTCGCGGGTTTGCCTCGCGGGGTTTCAGTTGCCGCCCGCATAGGCAAGCACACTGAGCAAGGCGCCAAGCACTAGCTCGACGCCGCCGACAAACGTCACGAGGGCGCGATTGGCTAGCAAGCGCTTTGCCATCTCTCCCGCCAGCGTCGGCCAGAGGATGCGAAACACGCCGCCCACGATACTGAGCCAGCCCAGGATCGTCACGATCACCCGCCAGTCGGCGACCCAAAGATTGTGTGCGCGCACGATGGCGAGCCCGGCCACAAGCGTCGGGATGCCGGCGAGCACGATGAGCCCTGGATTGTCTGTGAAATCGGCGATGACGCGTTCAAACTCGCCATAGCGAAAGACGATGAGGGCGCCAAACGCAACAAAGACCGGGCCAATCAGACCGGCAATCAATTCCGAAGCCGCCATCTCGACACCTCGCTGTTCGGTCGCCGGGCCCTATCGGCAGTTCGACCATGCCTCCATCGCGGGCCCCACCGAGCGTCCAGGCGCACACCAAGAGGACGCGCACCACAAGAGGACACGCACCAAGACGCAAGAGACCACGGGCGCCGGGAGAACACGAAGGGATCAAGGGATGGGGAGGATGGTCGTTCGTCGGCCCCGTCCCTTCGCCGGCATGACCCGGATCAGGTTCAAAGGGTCGTCGGCGGGCGTCACGCCGATCTCAGCCGGCTGCCGCCGGCACCCCTCGGAACGCATCGCATTTGTTCTGGAGTTTGCGCCTCCGGGGCGCATTTGGCAAGCGCTATGATTTGGCAAGCGCAATGTTAGGAAAGTGCCCGGCCGGGCCTTAGGCCGGTTTGGAGCCGTCGTGGCTCCGAGGACTCTCGCGAAGAGGCCTTATGATCGCGCCAGTGCGCAAACAGCATCTGCTTATCGCGCTAGTGCGCAAACAGCGTCTGCTTATCGCGCTAGTGCGCAAACAGCGTCTGCTTATCGCGCCGGCACGCGGACGGCAGCTGCCTCGGCGCCCCCGGGAGCCCGGCTCAGTCGCGGACATAGCCATGGCGCTTGTCCACGACATTGCGCAAGGCCCGGCCCTCCCGCCATCGCTCGCAGTTGTCGAGGAAAAGCGCCACGACATCGGCGTCGAAACCGCGATAATCGCCCGACATATGGGGCGAGACGACGACATTGGGCAATCGCCAGAAGGGGCTCGAGCCAGGCAACGGCTCATCCTTGAAGACGTCAAGCGCCGCCCCCGACAAATGTCCGCCCTCAAGGGCCTCAAGCAGCGCCTGCTCATCGACGGTGTTACCACGGCCGAGATTGATGAAATAGGCGCCCGCCTTCATTGCACCGAAAAAGCCGGCATCGAAATAGTCGCGCGTTGCGGCGGTACTCGGCAAAATGCCGATCACCCACTGAGCCTCGGGCAAGAGCCGCGCCAGCCCTTCGCGCCCTTCGACGGCGCCGAACTCAGGCACCCCTTGGCGTGCCCTGCGGCCGACACCTGAAACCGAAATGCCGACAGACTTGAGAAGGCGGGCCATCTCGCGCCCGATGCCGCCGACGCCCACAATGGCCGCCCGTGTGCCATCGATGCGACCACTCAGCCGCGGCCGCCAGGCCCGCTCTGCCTTGAGCTGCGCCGTCGTCCAGAAGTCTTTGGCATGGGCGAGTATGAGGCCGAGCGCGTATTCCGCCATCGCCCGCTCGTAGATGCCCCGGGCATTCGTGAGCACCACATCGCTCTCGACAAGGGCATCAAAGAGCACCGCATCGACACCCGCGCCGGCCCACTGAATCCATTTGAGGCTACGGGCCTCGGCCCAGCAGGCGGCGAGATTGTCGCCGCGAAAATCCCAGCCGAGCAGTACCTCGGCACCGGCCGCAAGCGCGCGCGCTAGGCTTTCGCGGTCGGGTGCAAAGGCGACCTCGAGCCCCAGGCGCTCGGCCCCGGCCTCAAGGCCCGGCACCTCGCCAAACCCGCGCGCGCCGTCAACCACAAGTCTCATAAGCACCAGCCTTCAGGTCGGCACGCATGTTTGACGCCCCAGAGGTTTGAGCACCCCGGACGAGAGGAGGTCCGCATACCTAGGAGCTACTGGTCAATGCCGCGAAAAACCTTGCGAACCCAGCGCCGCGAGCCGCGATGGCGGCGCTTGTAACGCCAATAACCACGGGGGCGGCGATTAGCACGTCGCTCTCTCACGCCCAGCCCATAACGCCGCGACCAACGCGCCTGGGCCCTCTTCGCGCGCCGACCGGCCCGCGGCGCCGGGCCAACCGTGGCATCGCTCACCTCGACCCTATTCGCCCTATCCCTGGCGGCAGTGCGGCGCGCCTTGCTCCTGGTCGCAGGCGCCGCCGCTCTTTGCGCCAATCCGTCATAGTCGATGCGGACATTCCACGGTGCATTGGGATCACTCGGTGGGCGCGGCCGCCGCTCTTGCTGGGCCGACAACTCCACATAGCCCGATCCCTCGACATCCCTACCCTCAGCGCCCTGGCCATCCGAATGAGCAAGGGCTCTGCGCGGCGACTGGGGACGATTGGCCCGGCGCGGCAATGGCATGCCGCCCCGTTCTTCCGATTTCTCCGAAGCAACAACACCTTCAAAAGCGAAAACAGGTGCCGGGGCAACCACAATCACCCTCGGTGTGCGTGGACCGCTCTCCGGTGTCGTCTCCGGACGCTCGAGAGCCCGCGAAGGATCGGGCCTGGCCACTCCTCCATCCACATCAACCGGCGAGCCTTGTCGCAAGCCTCGTGACGCTGCCGACACAGCTGATCCTTTTGATGGCGATGATGCTGGGGCGCGCCCAGCCAC
>WGBL01000372.1 GCA_015494375.1 Hyphomicrobiales bacterium
AGGCTGCATCAAGCCCGCATCGTGCCGCAAGGCAAGGCGCTTGCAGGCAAGTCGCGTGGTGTCATCACGGGCAAACATGCTGCCAAACTTTTGTACGGGACGTTGTTGCATTCCAGCCCACACTTACGTAACCCATTTCTCAATCGCAAGGGGCGCTGATGGTCACGGCCCCCCGAGGTCGTGGACCATGGAATTGGAGCCCGCATATGGCCGAGCCATTCGATCTGCTGATTAAGGGCGGCACCATTGTCAACCAGAATGGCGTGGACGTTGGCGATATCGGCGTGCGCGCGGGCCGCATCGCGGCAATCGGTGCCCTCGGCTCCGCCACCGCCCCTGAGATCATCGATGCGACCGGGCTTCATGTCCTGCCTGGTGTCATCGACACCCAGGTGCACTTTCGCGAGCCCGGCGGCGAGCACAAGGAGGACCTTGAAAGCGGCTCGCGCGCGGCCGTCCTCGGTGGTGTGACGGCGGTCTTCGAGATGCCCAACACGGCGCCCCCCACCACGAGCGCCGAGGCCCTTGCCGACAAGCTCGCCCGCGCCCGGGGGCGGATGTATTGCGACCACGCTTTTTTCGTGGGCGGAACGCGCGAGAACGTTGCCGCCCTCCCAGCCCTTGAACGCCATGAGGGGGCGGCGGGCGTCAAGGTGTTCATGGGCTCATCGACGGGCGATCTGCTGATTGACAACGAGGCCGTGCTCGACGAGCTGCTTGCAGCGATTGCGCGCCGGGCCGCGTTTCACTGTGAGGACGAGGCGCGGCTGCGCGCACGCCGCTCGCATCGCCGCGCGGGCGAGCCCCTGAGCCATCCCATCTGGCGCGACGAGGCCGCCGCGCTCGCCGCCACCGAGCGGCTGGTGCGCCTTGCCGAGCGGCACCGGAAGCGGGTGCATGTGCTTCATGTCTCGACGGCCGACGAGATGCGCTTTCTGGCCGAGCACCGCGATCTGGCGAGTGTCGAGGTGACGCCTCATCACCTCACGCTATGCGCGCCCGAGTGCTATGAGTGGCTCGGCACGAGGGCACAGATGAACCCGCCCGTGCGCGGGCCCGAGCACCAGGCCGCCCTCTGGCAGGCGGTTGGCGACGGCCTTGTCGATGTGCTCGGCTCGGACCACGCCCCTCATACGCTTGAGGAAAAGAGCGCGCCCTATCCCGATTCGCCTTCGGGCATGCCGGGCGTCCAGACCCTGGTGCCGGTGATGCTCGACCATGTAAACGCGGGGCGGCTGACGCTCACGCGCTTTGTCGATCTCACAAGCCACGGCCCTGCGCGGCTTTTCGGGATTGCGGGCAAGGGCCGGATCGCACGCGGCTATGACGCCGACCTCACCCTTGTCGATCTCGCCCGCGAGGTGACCATCGGGAATGATTGGATTGCGAGCCGTTGCGGCTGGACGCCCTATGACGGCAAGCGTGTGCGCGGCTGGCCCCAGCTCACCATCATCCGCGGTCAAGTCGTCATGCGTGATGGCGAGGTGGCCGGCCCGCCCCGGGGGCGCCCGGTCCGCTTTGCGACATGAGCAGCACCACAACCCGAGGCGTTGACCCATCGGGCGCGGCCAGGCCCGTCGTTATGCTGCTCGGCAGTTATGGCCCCTCGCTGGTCGCCTTTCGTCTGCCGCTCATTGCCATGCTGCGTGCCGCCGGTTGCGAGGTGTGCGTTGGCATCCCCCTCGCAGAGGTGCCGGAGGAGGACCGCGCCCGCATCCGTGCGCTCGGCGTCCGCCTCATCGATATTCCGGTCGATCGCCACAGCATCGGGCCCTTTGCCAACCTCGCCTATCTGCTGCGCGTGCGCCGCATCGCGCGCGCCGAGGCGGTCGACTGCCTGGTGCCCTATACCTGGAAGCCCGTCATTCTTGGGGGCCTGGGCGCGCGGCTTGCCGGGGTCCGCCGCATCCTGCCCTTGATGACGGGCCTGGGAAGCGTCTTTACGGGCGTTGCAGAGAGCCCACGCGCGCGGCTTTTGCGCCGTGGTCTGGCGCTTTCGGCCCGCTGTGCCCTCGCCGGCGCCCAGACCATCTTTTTTCAGAACAGGGACGATGCCCGCGACCTCGCGCAGTTCGGCGGCCTGCCGCGCGGCGCCCGGATCGCCTACATCGCAGGCTCTGGCATCGATACCGCCCACTATGCCGAGGCGCCGATCGAGGAGCGCGAGGCGCTTGTTGCAGGCCGACGGGCGCCACGCTTTCTCATGCTCGCCCGCCTGCTCGCCCACAAGGGCGTGCGCGAATACGCCGAGGCGGCGGCCATGGTCAAACGGGCGCATCCGGAGGTCGAATTTGCGCTCGCCGGCCCATTTGATGGCAATCCATCGGGGATTGTCCCCGAAGAGGTCGCATCATGGCATTGGCTCGACTACCTTGGCGCACTCGCTGATGTGCGACCGGCGCTGGCCCGCTGTGATGTCTTCGTCCTGCCGTCCTACCGCGAAGGCACCCCGCGCAGCGTTCTCGAAGCCATGGCCACAGGCCGCGCCATCGTCACCAGCGATGCGCCGGGTTGCCGTGAGACCGTGATCGATGGCAGAAACGGCCATTTGGTGCCTGTGGGCGAGCCGCGAGCGCTCTGTGAGGCCCTCTTGCGTTTCGTGCGCTCACCCCGGGCGTGTGTCGATATGGGGGCCGAGAGCCGGCGGCTGGCGTGTGAGCGCTTCAGGGCCGAGGTTGCGCTCAAGCCCCTGTTGGCCTCGATCCTGGAGGGCAAGGAAGGGCCGACGGACCCGAAGGGCCCTTCGGGCTCGGAAGAACAGGCGCCATAGATTGGACTCGGGGGAACAGGCGCCATAAATGGGCGTTCGCAAAGGCGCCCCACGATCGATCTCAGGTCGGCAGTGTCATTTCGTATGCCTCGATTTGCCATAGAGTCTTGCCAATAGCTATATGGTGAGTGGCTTGGGCACTCACCTTTGGATGCTGGCGGAAGAAGGAGAAGAGAGGGGGGAAGTGTTGGCCAGGGTGTATGATCCGGTGAGGGGCGCAGCCCGTCGGGCGAGGGCGAGTGACGCAGTCAAGCGGACGTTTGACGTTGTGGCCGCGTCCGTGCTGCTCGTTGCCCTGGCACCGGTAATGGCGATTGTGGCGCTACTGGTCATGGTCAATCTCGGCCGGCCAGTCCTCTTCCGCCAGGAGCGGCCGGGGCGCAATGGGGCGCTCTTTACGCTCTACAAGTTCCGCACCATGCGCGAGGCATACGATGAGAGCGGCGCACCGCTGCCCGATGCCGAGCGCCTGACACCCTTTGGCGCCTGGTTGCGCCGCACAAGTCTTGATGAGCTGCCCGAGCTCTGGAATGTGCTCAAGGGGGATATGAGCCTGGTGGGCCCGCGGCCGCTCCTCGTCTCTTACCTCCCGCACTATTCGCCGCGTCAGGCGCGCCGTCATGAGGTCCGGCCGGGGCTCACCGGCTGGGCGCAAGTCAACGGCCGCAATGCGCTGTCCTGGGAGGAGCGGTTCGAACTCGATGTCTGGTATGTCGACAATCGCTCGTTTTGGCTCGACTTGAAGATCCTCGCAAGAACACTGGCGCGCGTCGTAAAGGGTGACGGCATTGCGGCCCCGGGCTCGGTGACGATGCCACGCTTTGATGTGGTGGGTGATGATCGCACTGACAGTTCAGGTTGATGATAATTCAGGTTGATGAAACCGGCCAACAGAGGCCAAGTCGGAAGGTGCTGCGCCGACGGCCGAGGACGGCCGAGCATGAATGGTGAATAATGCTCGATACGCCCTTTTCCCCCTGGCCCCACTACTCCGAAGAGGAGATCACGGCGGCTGAGCGCGTGCTGCGATCGGGCCGCGTCAATTACTGGACCGGCGAAGAAGGACGCGCCTTTGAGTGCGAGTTTGCTGAGCATGTGGGTGTCCCCCATGCCGTGGCGCTGGCCAATGGCACTGTTGCGCTTGAGCTCGCCTATCGCGCACTCGGGCTTGGGACAGGCGACGAGGTCATCGTCACCCCCCGCACCTTCATCGCCACCGTCTCGGCCATCGTGGCCTGCGGCGCCACCCCTGTTTTTGCCGACGTCGATCCCGACTCCCAGGCGATCACGCCCGAGAGTGTCGCACCGCTCATCTCTGCGCGCACCAAGGCCATCGTCTGTGTGCATCTCGGTGGCTGGCCGGCCGAAATGACGGCCTTTCGTGAGCTCGCCGAGGCCCATGGCGGCCTGGCCCTCGTCGAAGACTG
>WGBL01000373.1 GCA_015494375.1 Hyphomicrobiales bacterium
GACGAAAGCGAAGGCAGCAGGGACGAAAGCGAAGGCGAAGGCGGGGATGAAAGCGAGAACGCGAGCGGGGACGAGAATGAGGCGGCGGCGCGTCGCACCAGTTAAGCGAATGCCGCCTCTCACATGAGCACCACCTCACAGGACAGGCGCGAGGTGGTCGAGAAAACGGCTTTCGGCGAGCTTGTCCATCACCGGCCCCTTGACCTCGGCGAGATGAAGCGCGACGCCCGAATCCCTCAGCCGCCCGATGAGCTGCTCGAGCGTCTCGAGTGCGCTCGCATCGATGTCGTTGACGGCACTGCAAATGAGCACCAGATGGCGGACTTTCGGGTCGTCGGCCACTTGGCGGAGAATAAAGTCCTCGAGAAAAGCCGTATTGGCGAAATAGAGGCTTTCGTCGATCCGCATAAGCAGTAGCCCGGGATAGGTGGCCACGCGATGGCGCGCGACATTGCGGAAGTGCTCGCTGTCGCCCACGCGCCCGACAATGGCGACATGGGGCCGGCTTGTGCGCCAGAGATGGAGGGCGAGCGAAATGCCCATGCCGACAATGATGCCGATCTCGACACCAAAGGCTAGGACGGCGAAGAAGGTGGCGAGATAGCTGAGCCCATCGGGCTTGTTGTAGGACCAGGCGTGGCGCAGGGTGCGGAAATCCACGAGCGTTGCCACCGCCACCATGATGATGGCGGCGAGCACCGCCTTGGGCAAGTGATAGAGCAGCGGCGTCAAGAGCAGGAGTGCAATTGCAATGATCACCGCCGTGAGCATCGAGGCGAGAGGCGTATTGGCGCCAGCGGTAAAGTTCACGACCGAGCGCGAAAAGCCGCCCGTCACAGGATAGCCGCCCGTCAGCGAGGCGCCGATGTTTGCAGCACCAAGCCCGATCAGCTCCTGGTTGGCGTCGATCTTCTGGCGGCGCTTTGAGGCGAGCGACTTGGCCACCGAGACGCTTTCGAGAAAGCCGACGATCGAGATGAGCACCGCCGCGGGCAGCAAAGTCTGCCAGAGCTCGAGGTCGTAGTGCGGCAGCGTCAGAGGTGGCAGGCCACGCGGGATCTCGCCGACGATCGCAACCCCAAATGCGTCGGCAAGTCCCAGTCCCCAGGTCAGCACAATGGCAATGACAACCACCACAAAGGGCATCGCCCGCGGCAGCACCGCTGCCACCTGCGGCGTTATCCAGCCCTGCCGCTCAAACAGGTGGGCGATCCGTTGCCGGGCCAGGAGCGCCGCCACCGACGCCAACCCTATGGTGAGTGTTACGAGATTGATCTGGTCCGCCTTCTCGATCGCCTGGCCGACGGTTTTGTGGATCAGGTGGCTGCGTGCGAGTTTGAGGCCCAGGAGGTGCTTGAGCTGGCTGAAGCCGATGATGAGGGCGGCCGCGCTCGTGAACCCGGCAATCACCGGGTGGCTCATGAAATTGACGATAAAGCCGACCCGCAGCAGCCCGAGCACCAATAGAAACAGCCCGCTCAAAAGCGCAAGGGTGCCGGCCAGCGCGACATAAGTGGGCGAACCCGGCGTTGCGAGCGGCGCGAGGGTGCTCGCAACCATCAGCGAAACGATGGCCACGGGCCCTACGGCAAGCGCGCGGCTCGTGCCGAAGAGCGCATAGATAAAGAGCGGCACGATGCTCGCATAAAGCCCCACCTCGGGCGGCAGGCCCGCGAGCAGCGCATAGGCCATGGCCTGGGGTATGAGCATAATGGCGACGATGACGCCCGCCGTCATATCGCCGCTCAGGTGCGCGCGCCTGTAATCGGCAAGCCAGCGGCTCGCCGGTACAAAGCGCTGCATAAGGGGGTGGCGCGCAAGTGTGGTCAGGCGTGCGCGGAGCTGATAGGTTTCATCGGCCCGGCGGAGCCCCTCCACGAGACGCGGGGCCACGTCGTTTCGCAACCGGCCATGGACCGTCTGCGAGAGTTCGAAGGCGCGGACGCCCGCTTTTCGGCCATGGTCGTAAAATCCCTTGGCCAGGCCTTTGCCGAAGCGTCCGAGATGCCCACCGATTTCGGCAAGCCTTCCCGCGCCCTTGGCTGTGGTGGCCTCGGTGCTGCCCGTCCCTTCGTTGGGGTTCGATGCCCGCTTGTCCTGCTTGTCGCTTGCCAACTCGAATGTCCCCCACGCGATCGCCTCGGATGCGCCGCCGATTTTGCCACTGTTTTGCAAGCGTTGGCAAAACCATCGCCTCTCATCTGCGGTGGCGGCAAGGCCGTCGTCAACAACCATTTGGTGCGTTTGGCGGGATTTTACCCGCAATTGGTTGCGAATCGCTTGCCCTCGTGAAATATGACACCGGCATGGCTCGACGCCTTTTGTGATCCCTTTGCGATGGAGTGGAGGCCATTCGATGTTTGCGAAACCTTTGCAGCGTCATAGAGCGGTGCAAGCAGCGGTCCTATTGGCGACAACGTTCCTCGTGCTCGCGGGCCAGGGCTCGGCCGCTCTGGCCGATAAGCCACAGCTTGCGAGCCGGATGACGGCCTATGTAGTGGCCAAGCAGGCGGACGGCAAGGAAGTGTTGGCGCCGGCCAAGCGCGTGAGCCCGGGCGAGGTGATCGAGTATCGTGTGCGGCACAAGAACCAATCGCGCGAGCCCGTGCGCGGGCTGATTGTGCAGGGGCCGATCCCACGCGGCACGGTCTATGTCGCCAACTCGGCCACAAGCCGCGCAAAGGCGGTTTTTGAGGTGCTGGTGCCTGGCGAGGCCTGGCAGCGCCTGCCGGCCTACAAGACGATTGTCGATAAGGACGGCAAGAAGCGGCGTGTGCGTGCGCATGCGAGCGATTATCGGGCGATCCGCTGGCGTATGGCCGAGCCGCTTGGCGCTGGTGCTACGATCGAGAACCACTATCGCGTCCGGGTGCTGAAATAGCTCCCGGCGCGCCGAAAGCCATCATGCGCCCCGGGGCGACTACCACGCCATCATCCAGGTCGCCCGCGCGCCCCAACGGGATGGTGTGGCAATCCCGACACTCATCCGTTATCCGGCCGGTGGGGCCTTTCCCTTCCCTTTGTCATCCGGCCAATGGGTCCTTTCCCCTCATCATCGGGGCACCGGATCCTTTCCGGTCGTTTTCTTGCGAGGGGTGCGCGCGAGGCAGCCCGCGCTAAAAGCGGGCGCGCATGTCCTCTTCGGCCTTGCGCCCTGATGAGGGCTCGCGGCGTGGGGCGGCGATGGACCGCTCAATTGTCGGGATGACGTCCTCGGCTCTCTCAACGATCTTGAGACGCACCTCGAGGCCCGAGCGAATGAATGTCTCGTCGCGCATCCTGTCTAGCAGCGTGAGGAACGGCCGCCAGAAGTCCTCGATGTTGCAGAGCACAATGGGCTTTGAGTGGCGCCCGAGCTGCGACCATGTGAGCTGCTCGACGAGCTCCTCAAGGGTGCCGACGCCGCCTGGCAGAGCGACAAAGGCGTCTGAGTGCTCGAACATGGCCATTTTGCGCTCGTGCATGTCCTCGGTGACGATGAGCTTCTGGACATCGCGCAGCATCTTTTCGCGTTCTGATAGAAAATCCGGGATGATACCC
>WGBL01000374.1 GCA_015494375.1 Hyphomicrobiales bacterium
ATTCTGATCACGGGCGACCACCGGGCGCCGCAGATCGTCAAGCACCGTGGGGCGCGCAAGCGAAAGGGCGAGTACTTCGGCCCCTTCGCCAATGCCGGCGCCGTCAACCGCACCATCAACACCCTGCAACGGGCCTTCCGGCTCCGCAATTGCACCGATGCGGTCTATGAGAGCCGCACGCGGCCCTGCCTCCTCTATCAGATCAAGCGTTGTGCGGCGCCTTGCACGGGCGAGATCTCGCTTGCGGATTATGGCCGGCTCGTCGCCGAGGCCCGCGATTTCCTGCGCGGCCAGAGCGACGGCGTGCGCAGGCGGCTGCAGCGGGCCATGGAAGCGGCGGCTGCCGAGCTCAACTACGAGCTCGCCGCCGAATACCGCGATCGCCTCGCCGCACTCGCTCAGGTGCAGCAGCATCAGGGCATCAATCCCAAGGGCATCGAAGAGGCCGACGTCTTCGCCATCCACGGCGAGGCGGGCCAGTTCTGCATCGAGGTCTTTTTTTTCCGGACGGGGCAGAACTGGGGCAACCGGGCCTACTTCCCGCGCGCCGACAAGTCGCTCGCGCCGGCCGAGGTGCTCGATGCCTTTATTGCCCAGTTCTATAACGACAAGCCGGTGCCGCGGCTCATCCTGCTGAGCCATGATGTGGCGAGCCGGGCGCTTCTCGCCGAGGCGCTTGGTGTGCGCGCCGGCTACAAGGTGGCGCTCCATGTGCCGCAACGCGGCCTCAAGCGCGCCCTTGTCGCACAGGCGCTCGAGAACGCCCGCCAGGCGCTTGCCCGCCGCCTCGCCCAGAGCCTCTCGCAAAGGCGTCTGCTTGAGGGCGTGGCGCGGGCCTTCGGGCTTGGAGCGCCGCCCCGCCGCATCGAGGTTTTCGACAACAGCCACATCCAGGGCAGCCACGCCGTCGGCGCCATGATCGTCGCCGGTCGCGATGGCTTCGTCAAAAGTCAGTATCGCAAGTTCAACATCAAGTCGCTCACCCTCACCCCGGGCGATGACTACGCCATGATGCGCGAGGTGCTGCGGCGCCGCTTCTCCCGGCTCATCAAGGAGCATGGTGTGGGTGGTGAACCAGCGATTGCTGACGAGACGATCAGCGGTGATGGGAGCGACCAAGTTGACTCAGAGTCGGGCGAAGGACTGCCGCCCTGGCCCGACCTCGTGCTGATCGACGGTGGCGGCGGCCAGCTCTCGGCGGCCCGCGAGGTGCTCGACGAGCTGGGGCTCGGCCAGATTGCGCTCGTTGGGATAGCCAAGGGGCCCGATCGCGACGCCGGGCGCGAGCGCTTCCATGTGCCCGGCCGGCCGCCGCTCACGCTCGAGCCGCGCGATCCGGTGCTCTACTTCCTCCAGCGCTTGCGTGACGAAGCCCACCGCTTTGCCATCAGCGCCCATCGCAAGCGGCGTAAGAAGGCGCTCTCGGCAAACCCGCTCGATGAGATTGAAGGCATTGGCCCGGCGCGCAAGCGGGCGCTGCTCAAGCATTTCGGCTCGGCCAAGGCGGTGCGTGCAGCCGGTGTCAAGGATCTCGCCGCTGTGGAGGGCATCTCGGCACGCATGGCGCAGACGATTTACGACCACTTCCATGAGCGCGGCGGCTGAGGCGCGAAAGCGGCGGGGCCTGGGACGGGGTGTGATGGCGGGGCGATGGATGGCATGGGCTGCCTGGCTTGGCTTCGCTTTGCTGAGTTGCGCGTAGATAGCAAACTAAGGAAAACTAAGGCAGAGTAAGGCATAGCAAGGCAAAGTGGTGGGCAATGGCCCGCTTTTTGCTTTTCCATGCGCAAAGTCTTGCAACTTACGCGGGCCCCAAACACTCAGCGCGCGACAAAGCGAGGGGGCAGCAAAACTGGGAGGCGGCAAAGCCTAGGGGCGCCAGAGCAAGGGGTAACGGATCATGAGCATTCTGGTGACGGGCGGCGCCGGCTATATCGGCAGCCATATGGTGCTGGCGCTGCTTGACGCGGGTCGCGATGTGGTGGTGCTCGACAATCTCTCGACGGGCCTTCGGCGGGCGGTGCCGGCAGCCGCAACCTTCATCGAGGGCGATGTGGGCGATGGTGCGCTTGTGCGCCGGATCATCGCCCAGCACGATGTCGAGGCCATCATTCACTTTGCCGGCTCGATCGTGGTGCCCGACTCGATCCGTGATCCGCTCGGCTATTACGACAACAACACCGTCAAGTCGCGCGCCCTCATCGCCGCGGCGGTGGCCGAGGGAGTGGGGCAATTCATTTTCTCATCAACGGCGGCCGTCTATGGCATGCCCGAGGTCGTGCCGGTGGGCGAAGATGCGCCCATGCGCCCCATCTCGCCCTATGGCAGCTCCAAGATGATGACCGAGCTGA
>WGBL01000375.1 GCA_015494375.1 Hyphomicrobiales bacterium
CCCCTGGCCCTTGCCCCATGAGAGGCGCCCGGTCAGGCGCTGAAGGCCTCGAAAACCCGACAAGATACAAAGTGGACAGAAGGAGTTCCGGCGGTCGTTTGGGGCCGTCGCTAAGGGCGGGAGTGCGCGTGGTGCTGGCGCGTCGATGGCGTGCCATGGCGTATCACCAGATGGCGGCGAACGTGAGTGCCGAGGTTGGCCAAGGGATCATCGCCTGACTGGGTGTTGGTGGCGATTGAGTACCGGTCGTTGCTGGGCATCGGCCACAACGGCAGACCGTGCTCGACATCATCTTACGCCGTCTCACGCTGCGCCGGGCTCGAAACGCTTGACACGCTTTATTCACAACGCTGTCACTTTTCGCAAGAATTGTTGCCCAAGAGCCACAAAGTGAGACATCTGTGCCTCGATTAGGCCACAAACCGTTCCAAGATGGCCAAGGAGGATCAAGGTTGGGCCGAGGGCCAAGAGGGCCAAGAAAGAGGGCCAAGAGGGCCAAGAGGGCCAAGAAAGAGGGCCAAGAGGGCCAAGAACAAGAAAGAGGGCCAAGAGACGTGAACGGATCAAGCAGACGTGAGAGCGGGGCTTGCGGCGTGGCAGGGCAATCAGCATAGGGGCATCAGTTTATTCGAGGATCGGTAGCAAAGGCAGCGGGCACGGCCCTGGGCACGGGATCGACTGTTGACCAGGCCCATTGGCGGCAGCTCCTGCGGCTCTTGTGGCGGACCGTTGGCCGCACTCCGGTTGGTGGTTTTGGAAGGCCGAATGTTCAACTGATAGGGCGGTGTGTGGCGATCGTCGTGCGGGTGTTAATCGATCGATGACATGGCGCGCCGGGCGATTCCCACAGCAGACATTGGCGCACTCAGGGGACCACTCAGAGGACCACTCAGGCGCGCACTCAGAGGCGCATTCGGGTTGCGCAAGCGCGAGCGGCCGGCAGAGCGGCGGGCAGAGTGGCGGGCAGGATGACTGCTCGCGGTGTGATGAGGTGAGAGGCGAGGACGTATGCCGCCTGGTTTGTGTCGTTTTTTCTCTCAGTTTGATTTGTCGGTTTGATTTGGTCGAGGTGAGTATTGGGGCTCGGATCGGAAATGGACGCGAAAACCTTTGACAAGTCGAAGCTTCCCAGCCGCCACGTGACAGAGGGGCCGGAGCGGGCGCCGCATCGCTCCTACTACTACGCCATGGGGCTGACGGAAGAGGAGATTCATCGCCCATTCGTCGGTGTGGTGTCGTGCTGGAACGAGGCTGCACCATGCAACATCTCGCTCATGCGCCAAGCCGCCGCCGCCAAGATGGGCGTCAAGGAAGGCCAGGGCACACCGCGCGAGTTCTGCACCATCACCGTCACCGACGGCATCGCCATGGGGCACGAAGGCATGAAGTCCTCGCTCGTCTCGCGCGAAGTGATCGCCGATTCGATCGAGCTCACCATGCGTGGGCACTGCTATGACGCCATGGTCGGCATTGCCGGCTGCGACAAATCACTGCCCGGCATGATGATGGCCATGGTGCGCCTCAATGTGCCGAGCGTCTTTCTCTATGGCGGCTCCATCCTGCCGGGGCGCTACAAGGGGCGCGATGTCACGGTGCTCGACGTGTTCGAGGGTGTGGGGCAGCACTCCGTGGGCAACCTGTCCGACGAAGAGCTGCACGAGCTCGAGTGCGTCGCCTGCCCGAGCGCCGGCTCATGCGGCGGCCAGTTCACGGCCAATACCATGGCTTGTGTCTCGGAGGCCATCGGGCTGGCGCTACCCGGCTCGGCGGGCGCGCCGGCGCCCTATGAGAGCCGCGACGAATATGCCGTCGCAAGCGGCAAAGCCGTCATGCGGCTTCTGAGCGAGGGCATTCGCCCGCGCGATATCGTCACGCGAGAGGCGCTCGAGAACGCGGCAACGATTGTTGCGGCCACGGGCGGCTCGACGAATGCCGCGCTTCATCTGCCGGCGATTGCCAATGAGGCGGGCATCGACTTCGACCTCTTTGCGGTCGCCGACATATTCCGCAAGACGCCCTATATCGCGGACCTCAAGCCGGGCGGGAAATATGTCGCCAAGGATGTCTTCGAGGTGGGCGGGGTGCCCATGATCCTCAAGACACTGCTCGATGGCGGCTATCTCCATGGCGATTGCATGACGGTCACCGGCAAGACCTTGGCAGAGAACCTTGAAAGTGTTAAATTCAAAGAAGATCAGGATGTTATCTATCCGGTCTCGAACCCGATCTCCCGGACTGGGGGCGTCGTTGGCCTGAGGGGCTCCCTGGCTCCCGAAGGCGCCATCGTCAAGGTGGCCGGTATGAAGACGCTCCAGTTTCGCGGTCCTGCGCGCTGCTTCGACAGCGAAGAGGCGGCCTTTGCGGCGGTCGAGAACCGCCAGTACCAGGACGGCGACGTCATCATCATTCGCTACGAGGGGCCCAAGGGCGGGCCCGGAATGCGCGAGATGCTCTCGACCACCGCTGCCCTCTATGGGCAGGGGGCGGGCGAGAAGGTCGCGCTCATCACCGATGGCCGCTTCTCGGGCGGAACCCGCGGCTTCTGCATCGGGCATGTCGGGCCCGAGGCCGCCGTGGGAGGGCCCATCGCCCTCATCGAGGATGGCGACATGATCAGCATCGACGCCGAGGCGGGCACAATCGACGTCGAGCTTACGAGCGAAGAGCTCGAGGCGCGCCGCGCCCGCTGGCAGGCGCCCGAAAACAAGTTCCAAAGCGGGGCTTTGTGGAAATATGCCCAGCAGGTGGGCCCGGCCAGAACCGGCGCCGTCACACATCCTGGAGGCCGTGCGGAAGTTGAGTGCTATGCGGATATTTGATCGGTTCCTTGTGAGCCTTTTGGGCCTGTCGTTGATTGCGTTGGCATTGGCGGGCGGGCCCGCCCTTGGGGCGGCCGGTGGCGTGGCCACTGGCAAGGCCCGCTATTCCTCGCCCCAGGCCGCCTATAAAGCGGGCCTCGAGGCCTTCAAGAACGGCAGGCCGGAGCGTGCCATTCCCGCGTTTCGCTTTGCGGCGCGTCGCGGCGTATTCCTGGCCGAGTACTATCTCGCCCGCGCCTATGCGGTGGGCGATGGCGCCCATGTCGATCACGCCAAGGCGTTTCGCGTTCTCGAGCGGATCGTCAAGACTTATCGCGCCGTCGACCCATTCCTTGACAGGCGCGCACCAGTCGTGGCGCGGGCATTCGTGTTGCTGGCGCTCTATTATCGCTCTGGTCTGGCTGAGCTTGGCATCGACAAGAACGTCGATCGCGCCCGGGCGCTGCTCGAGTACGCTGCGAGCTATTTCGACGATCGCGACGCCCAGTTCGAGCTCGCGCGCATTCTCTTGGACGATGAGGCGAGTGCGGCCGAGCATCGCGCAGGCAAGCACTGGCTGTCGCGCCTGGCCACGCGCGGCCATGCCGGCGCACAGGCCTATTTGGCTGAGCTTTTCTTCCGCGGTGAGAAGCTGCCCCATCGTCCCACGCTGGCGCTGGCGCTGGCCAGGATTGCGCTTGAGAATGCGCCGCCAAGCGAGGTGATCTGGATCACCGACATCTATCACATGATCTATTGCGGCACCAAGGCCGGCACCCGCTCGGCAGCCGAGGAGCTGCTGCCTGAGATGCGCCGGTATTATCGCAGCCGGGGGCGTGCGCGCATGATCGAGGAATTGCCGCCGCTTCTTGGAGCGGGCGCCGTTCGCACCTGCGAAAATGGCGAGATGGTGCCGCTTGATCGTTTCAAATTGCAGGGCGCAGAGGATTTGGGCGCTCAAGCGGCGGATCGCTCGCCGCGTGGTGCGCGCGAGAAAGGGCCTGTGATCGCCGAGCGTGACGGTGGTGCTGGAGCCGAGCCGCTCGCTCCTCTTGCGCCGCTTTCAGGCGTGCGTGGGGCTGGTGTGCCGACAAATGGGTTCAGATTGCGCGAGGCCGGCGCCCTTGCACCGAACAAGTGACAGCTCCCCACCAAGAGGCAGGGGGGCCCGTGGGTTATGGCGGCCTTTTGCTCAAAGACCGCTGAGAACCTGCGCCTTCAAAAGCCATGTTCTGCAAACATGAATGGGACATGAACAGGCCG
>WGBL01000376.1 GCA_015494375.1 Hyphomicrobiales bacterium
CTCTGCGAAAACACGCACCGCCCGCCGCATCGCCCACCGGTCGGCATTCAACAGCACACGAACCCGGTCAAACCCGAGCGCGCGCAGCGTCTCGCTTACCGCATCGGCGTCGCCCTCCGCCTTCTCGAGCCGGCCGATGTGAGTATAGGCATTATTGCCGATAACGAGCGCAACCCGGCGTGCCTCGGCAGGCGTGCCCCAAGCGAAAACGGCAAGGAGGATGAGGCCGAGAGCAAAGCCCCCCACCCAACGCCTCCACCACTTGCGGAAACCGCTGCCATGGCCCGCGCGCGGCAGTCTTCCTGGATTGCGCATCGCCCCTCTAATACCTTGAATGCCATGAACGCACTCGCGACGGGAGCCGTTGCGCCCGCCGGGAGCGCGCAGATCACCTACTCAACCGCCGGGTATGGATAGCAATAGGGCCGACCATCGATCCAAACGAGATAGTATCCGGGCGCACATTCATAACGCCGCGTCCGCGGTGAGTTCTGGCAGCGCATACAGGCATTGTAGAGCCGTGTGAGCATGCCGAAGGTCCCTGGTGCCCCAGCCGAGCGGGCAAAGGCGTAGTATTGCTGGCATATCTGGGCGCAGGTTTGCGCATGGGCTGAAGGGCCAGACCAAAACATGCCGGCGAGCATTGCCAAAGCCAAGGTCAGCTTGCGCGGGAAGATTGGATTTCTTTCAATCATGATGCGTCTCCCTGTTTGCTCTCTGTGCGCCGCTTCTGCCAAGCCGGTTGGTTCGCCGATCTATGGCTGTCCTCGAACGCTCGACACGTCTATCGGGATGGTCGGCGGCTGGCGCAAAGCAGGCGCTCAGTCACGCCTCGCCAGGAGTGCTGCAACCCGACGGCTGGCGAGCGCCGTGTCGAACAGGGCCCGTGCCACCTGGCCACCCAGCACCGCAAAGAGGCCTGTGATGACCACCCCTCCCGGAATGAGCAGAACAGCGATGAGACCGGGAAAGCCTGGGCCGTAACGGAAGCCTCCGCTTTGAGAAAAAGCCCCAAACTCTACGAGCATCCCTATTGCGCCCAAGGCGACAAGCACCCATCCAATAAATGCGATCAAACTCGCCACTGCTCGCCCGGTCGCGTAGTCGTTGACCTCTCCGGCTTGGGCAGCGTCAAGGGAGGTGCTACCCGCGGCAATTTCCTCGCCGTTGAGCCGGGCCAGGTTGCGTCTGGCTGCGGCAGCCTCAAAGCTGCTGGCGTCAGCCTCGATCACCTTGCGATAGAGCCTGATGGCCTCATCCTGCTGTCCTTCCCGCTCTGCCGCGCGTGCGGCATCGAAAAGCTGTGATGGTGTTTGCTCTGACATGGCGCCCCCCCTTCAAGATTATCTCAAGTGAACAATGGCCCGAGACCGACTATTAACACTCAAGAGTATTATCACTCATAGTGCCATTGTCCACACCGCTTGACTCTGCGGCAGTCCTTCCGCCACCAGCGCCGATTGGGGCGGCAGACCTTCTCGCATGCGGGCCAGGGCCGGTCATCTGCTCATTCGCCGCTCTCGCCCTGGGCGATGCCGGCGCCGTTAAAACCGCGAGGAGGGCCATCAGAAGCGCGATTTCAACGCCTCCTCACGACACACTCTTTATCGGGATGGTCGGCGCAGATCCCGGCTCGCCCCTCACCGGCGGGCGGAGCCGGCGCAGGCTCTGGCTGCACAGATGGCGTCGGCGGCCAAGACTGCAAGCGCCATGATCCGGCGGTTTTGGCGAAGCACGTCGAAGTCCAATCGCGTCACTCAGGCTTGCTCTTGGAGCATCGAGGGCGGAGAGGACAAGGGGCCAAAAGAGAGGGACTGGTGCCTGGAAATGACACCCCTGAGAGCTTGGCCGCGGCGTATCCTTTCCACATTTTTTCCACGCTGCAATTGTCTTTTGGGCAGCAAGGGTTATGCTGTGAGCATCGTGTGGTGTGTCGTGATATTCGGCAATGCCCCCCGTCGAGCCGAAGACACACCCATGGGCGCCGGCTTCCCTCCCGGCGCGACCGCGCCAAAGCAAGCGGTCAGATGGCGTTCAACCAGGCAAGCCCGGTTGAACGCCTTTTTTGTCCGCTGTGAGGTTTGCCCGCTGTGAGAGCTGGGCACGGCCGACGCATTCAGCTCGAGAGATTCTCCGGCGCAACCCGTGTTTCCGCTGCATGATTGAGGCGCTCATCGAGGATGCCGCTTTCGGCAACAATCTCGTGGACCAGATGCTCGCGCCGATAGGCCATGACATGCACACCCGCCACGCCCTCGATCTCGCGCATCTCCTGAATGAGCTCGATGGCCAGCCGCTTGCCCTCCTCGGTCTGGTCCCGAGCGCCCTCGATGCGGGCGATGACCGCGTCCGGAATATGGACGCCGGGCACATTGGTGCGCATCCAGCGTGCCGCCCGCGCGGAAGTGAGCGGCCCCACACCGGCGAGGATGAAGACCTTCTCATGGAGCCCCAAGTCACGCACGCGCGCCATAAAGGCGCGGAACCGTGCAAGATCGAAAACATAGTTGGTCTGGATGAAGTCGGCCCCGGCCCGCACCTTTTTTGCGAGCCTCTGGGCGCGCCATTCGAGTGGCGGCACACAGGGGTTTTCGGCGGCGCCGAGAAACACCCTGGGCGGGGATGAGAGGCGGCGGCCCGAAAGGAAAGTGCCGTCGTCGCGCATGGTGCGGATGGTGCGCAGAAGCGAGACACTATCGAAGTCGAAGACAGGTTTGGCGCCCGGCTGATCGCCGACGCCGACGCCGTCGCCGGTGAGACAAAGAATGCTGCCGACGCCCATTGCGGCCGCGCCCAATACATCCCCCTGAATGGCAATGCGATTGCGATCGCGACACGAAATCTGCAGAACCACACCATAGCCCACCCGCGAGAGCAGTGAGCAGATGCCCATTGAGGACATATGGCAGTTGGCGCCTGATGCATCGGTGGCGTTGATGGCATCGGCCACATCCTTGAGCGGCTCGGCGGCTTTGAGCACATCGCGCGGATCAGCCGAATCGGGCGGATTGAGTTCGGCGGTGACCGCAAACCAGCCACGGCGCAGGACGCGCTCGAGCCTCGAGCCCGAATGGTGACCGGGCGGCGGCTCGAGCGGACCATCTGCAATGGGATCGAAGGGCTCGGGGGTCTGGATGGCGATCATGGCGCCGACGCTCCCCGGTGCTTGGCGCGCCTGTCCTCGCCGCCTCCGTTCTCACCGCCCCTGCCCTCGCCGCTCTCCTGATGTGGCGGTTGCCGGGTTGGGCTCTCAAAAACGCTCGTCGTTTCCTCGACAGCCTGATCAGCGAGTGCCGCTTCTGGCTCTGCGGCAAGGGGAGCGGCGCTCGGGGCAAGACGGCGGGCGCGGCGAAAGGCCTTGGCCAGTGTCGAGCGGGCGCGTTCTGGCGGCGAGACGGCCGTTGGCTCCGGAGGGGCCATGGCCCGTCTCCTTTCGGCTGCTTTCTCCCGCGCCACCCGGAGCCAGCTCGACGAGCCCGCAAGGGCCCGGTCGACGGGCGGCTGCACAATCGCGATGCGCTCAAGGCCCCGGGGCATCCGCGCCGCCCCCTCCCAGGCCTCGAGCCAGACACAGCGCATCTCGGGCCTCACCTCACACGAGCCGTCCTCGCGCACCCCGCCGCATGGGCCATTGCGCAGATTCTTGGGGCAGTTCATCGGGCAAGCCATGCCGGTCGAGGACAACACACACTGGCCGCACATCTTGCAATCAAACAAGAAACCCTTGATCGCGCGCTCGATGAAGGCCACGGGCCGCTCGAGCCGGTCGTAGCCGAGGCGCGCAAAAAGCGGATCGAGCGCCACCATCAGCGCCTCGAAGCGATTGTAGAGGCGCTCGAAAAAGCGGGCATGGCGAACCGCAAAGCGGCGTGCGGCATACATGGTGCAAGCCTCCCATTTTGGGCGTCGGGTAGTGGCTATGCCATTTCGTGCTCACCGCCCACGCCCATTTACGCGCGCACGCCCGCCGCTGGATGCTTCCGGGCGCGACACCGGCTTGGCAGGATGCGACAGAAGTGCGCAAGCGCTCTGGGCCAGAAATTGGCGCCCGCTTTCTTGCCAGAGGGCAGCGCAGCAATTATCACCATGCCAGCGCTCTCGGTCGCGTGGGGCGGTGGGCCTCTGTGGGGCTCCAAGCCATCAAGGCGGCATGCCTCGCCTGGCGCGTGACACGCCTTGCCATACAGGCGGCGCGCCCAAGCAACCAGGCGGCGCGCCTAAGCAACCAGGCGGGGCGCCTTGGCAACGGGGGGGCGTGCCTCGACAACCGAGAGGCAAACGACAACCAACAAACCAAGCCAAACAAAACCCGGAGGAAGGACCAGTGACATTCCAATTGCCCGACCTGCCTTATGCTTATGACGCCCTTCAGCCCTATATGTCGGCCGAGACGCTCGAGTATCACCACGACAAGCACCACCAGGCCTATGTGGATAACGGCAACAAACTGCTCGAGGGCTCGGGCCTCGAGGGCAAGAGCCTCGAGGAGATCGTCAAGGGCTCCTATGGAAGCAACGCCGGCCTCTTCAACAATGCCGGCCAGCATTACAACCACATCCATTTCTGGCAGTGGATGAAGCCCGGCGGCGGCGGCACCTCGTTGCCCGGCGCGCTGCAGGAAAAGGTCGATTCAGACCTCGGCGGCTTCGACAAGTTCCGCGCCGACTTCATCCAGGCCGGCGTCACCCAGTTCGGCTCGGGCTGGTGCTGGCTGGCGATGAAGGATGGCCGTCTCGAGATCATGAAGACGCCCAATGGCGAGAACCCGCTGGTGCATGGCGCGGTGCCGCTGCTTGGCTGCGATGTCTGGGAGCATTCCTATTACATCGACTATCGCAACGCGCGGCCGAAATACCTCGAGGCCTGGTTCGACAATCTCGTCAATTGGGAGCATGTCGAGGAGATGATGGCGGCGGCGAGCTAGACGGACGCGGCCCACGGGCGGCCGGGGGGCGCGGCCCCTCGGGCCCCGAGCGCCGCTCGTTGCGGGCGCAAATTTGCCCGCGCCTGTTGGAGAGCCGCCGCAAGGCTCGATACGATAGCGCGGGCGCGCGCTCCCGGGTTGGGGCACCGCTCAAGAGTTGGGGGAGGGGATCATGCAGTCCACGTCGGTGGGTGGCGACGTCTTTTTCGTGCTCGTCGGCGCCATACTCGTCTTTGCCATGCACGCGGGCTTTGCCTTTCTCGAGGTGGGCACCGTCCGCCACAAAAACCAGGTTAATGCGCTGGTCAAGATCCTGAGCGACTTTGCAATTTCCACAACGGCCTATTTCTTCATCGGCTATACGGTCGCCTATGGCACCAGCTTTTTCGCCGATGCCATGGCGATTGCCGGAGGCGCGGGGGGGAGCGGCTTCGAGCCACAGGGGCTCACGCTCGTCAAGTTCTTCTTCCTCACAACGTTTGCCGCGGCGGTGCCGGCCATCATCTCGGGAGGCATCGCCGAGCGGGCCAAGTTTTGGCCCCAGTGTGCGGCAAGCGCGGCGCTTGTCGGCTTTGCCTATCCCTTCTTTGAGGGCATTGTCTGGAATGGCAACTACGGCCTGCAAGAGACCTTCTTCAAGGGGGTGCTCGGGGCCGAGTTCCACGATTTCGCGGGCTCGGTCGTCGTCCATGCGGTGGGGGGCTGGATTGCCTTCTCAGCCGTCCGTCTTCTCGGCCCACGCCTTGGGCGCTATGACAAGTCGGGCAAACCGATCGGCATCCCGCCCTCGTCCATTCCCTGGCTGGCGCTCGGCTCCTGGCTGCTGTGCGTCGGCTGGTTCGGGTTCAATGTCATGACCGCGGGCTCGCTCGCCGATGTTTCAGGGCTTATTGCGCTCAATTCGCTGATGGCCATGGTGGGGGGCATTCTCGCCGCCCTCATCGTCGGTGAGAACGATCCGGGCTTTGTTCACAACGGCGCGCTGGCGGGGCTCGTTGCGGTCTGTGCCGGCTCGGACATCATGCATCCCATCGGCTCGTTTGTCGTTGGTGGCGTTGCCGGGGCGCTTTTCGTCTACATGTTCCAGCTCTGCCACAACCGCCTCAAGATCGACGATGTGCTAGGCGTCTGGCCGCTCCATGGCCTCTGCGGCCTCTGGGGCGGCATTGCAGCGGGCATCTTCGGCCTCAAGACGTTCGGCGGGCTCGGCGGGGTCACCTTTGCCTCACAGCTCGTCGGCAGCCTCCTGGGCTCGGCTTTTGCCATGGTTGCGGGCCTTGTCGTCTATGGCGCTCTCAAGGCCACCGTCGGCATTCGCCTCGAGCCCGACGAGGAGCAGCAGGGGGCCGATCTCGCCATTCACAAGATCAGCGCAACTCCCGAGAGCGACATGACCGCCTGAGCCGCGGCGCTGTCGCCGCCAGGTGTTCCCTTGCGCGGGCGCATATGGACAGGCGGGCGCATATGGACAGGCGGGCGCAGATGGCTAGTGCACAGACGCAAACACAAGATACAC
>WGBL01000377.1 GCA_015494375.1 Hyphomicrobiales bacterium
GAAAGACGAGGCGCGCAACTTCAGAGACAGCGCGGTGTCTGTCGCCTGTGCAAGAGCCGAACCTACCGAGGGAGGAAAGCCATGGAAGTTTGGGCCGCGGTGGCCGTTGCCGCCGGCAAGCCACTTGAGATCACAACTGTTAATCTCGAAGGCCCTAAGGAGGGCGAGGTGCTCATCGAAATGAAGGCAACGGGCGTCTGCCACACCGATGCCTTCACGCTCTCAGGCGCTGACCCCGAAGGCCTCTTCCCCGCAATCCTCGGCCACGAGGGCGCGGGTGTCGTTGTCGACGTGGGGCCCGGGGTCAAGTCGCTCAAGAAGGGTGATCACGTCATCCCGCTCTATACGCCCGAATGCCGCGAATGCGAGTATTGCACCTCGGGCAAGACCAACCTCTGCCAGGCGATCCGCGAGACCCAGGGCCGCGGGGTCATGCCCGACGGCACCAGTCGCTTCTCGGCAGGCGGCAAGACGATTTACCACTACATGGGCACCTCGACGTTTGCCAATTACTCGGTGCTGCCCGAAATTGCGGTGGCCAAAGTGCGCGAGGACGCCCCCTTCGACAAGATTTGCTACATCGGTTGCGGTGTCACCACCGGCATCGGTGCAGTCATCAACACCGCCAAAGTGGAGCCCGGTGCCAACTGCATCGTTTTCGGGCTCGGTGGAATAGGCCTCAACGTCATTCAAGGGCTGCGGCTCGTCGGCGCCAATATGATTGTCGGCGTCGACATCAACCCCGAGCGCAAGAGCTGGGGCGAGCGCTTCGGTATGACCCATTTCGTCAATCCGAACGAGGTCGAAGGCGATCTCGTGCCCTATCTGGTCGATCTCACAAAAGGCGGGGCGGATTACACATTCGAGTGCATCGGCAATACGCAAGTCATGCGAACAGCGCTCGAATGCTGCCACAAGGGTTGGGGGGAATCCATCATCATTGGTGTCGCCGGCGCGGGCCAGGAAATCTCCACACGGCCCTTCCAGCTCGTCACCGGCCGGGTCTGGCGCGGCACCGCCTTTGGCGGCGCACGCGGGCGCACCGATGTGCCCAAGATTGTCGACTGGTACATGGACGGCAAGATCGAGATCGACCCCATGATCACCCATCAGATGCCGCTCGAGGACATCAACAAGGCGTTCGACCTCATGCACAAGGGCGAGAGCATCCGCAGCGTCGTCGTGTATTAGTGGCTTTCGAATGACCTCGGCGGGCCGCTCCGCAAGACGGCTTACACGACGCCAATGGTCTATGGTATATGGTACACCAGAGGGCGGAGCCGAAGCCGCAACGTCGCGGGTCGTCTTGGACGCGCGCTCAAGACGCTTTATCCGAGTCTCGGGAGGCGAGGCCCCGCATCTGCCGGATCGTTTCGGGTGGTTGGAAAATGACCAATATGATGCTGGAGGGTCGGCCGGAGGGCGCGACCGGACGATCTCTTCAGGTGGGGTGGGAGAATGTCCGATAAGGCACTGGAGAGCCGGCCCTGGCGGCGCGGCAAGGGCGCGCGCGCGTTCCCCAAGGGGCGTCAGGTGTCGCCCGAAGCGCACAACGCTGTGCGCGCGGCACTTGGCGCGCTCCCACGCCGGCGCGACCTGCTGATCGAGCATCTGCATACGCTCAATGACCGCTATGGCCATCTCTCGGTTGCGCACCTCGCTGCCCTCGCCGCGGAGTTGCGATTGAGCCAGGCCGAAGTCTATGAAGTTGCCACCTTCTATGCCCACTTCGATGTCGTGGCCGAGGACGAGTCGCCGCCGCCCCCTCTCACCATCCGAGTCTGTTGCTCGCTCCCTTGTGCGATTGCGGGGGCCGAGGCTCTGGGGCAAGCGCTGGCTGAGAGCGTCGACAATTCGGAGGTGCGAGTCTTGCGTGCGCCGTGCATGGGGCGGTGTCATGCCGCGCCCGTCTGTGAGGTAGGCCACCGCCATGTCGATCATGCCGATGTCTCGGCAGTGCGGGCTGTCGTCGAGGGAGGCGCCTATCGGCCGCACATTCCGGACTACAAGACGCTCGAGACGTATCGCGCCGAGGGGGGCTATCGTCTGCTCGCGGCCTGCCGTGAGGGCGCTCGCGCTGTCGATGAGGTGATCGCCACGCTCGATGCGGCGGGCTTGCGCGGACTTGGTGGTGCGGGCTTCCCGCTTGCGCAGAAATGGCGGATCGTGCGCGGCTATGGGGGCCCACGGCTCATGACGGTCAATGCCGACGAGGGCGAGCCCGGCACCTTCAAGGACCGTTATTGGCTCGAGCGCGACCCCCATCGCTTCCTCGAAGGGGCGCTCATTGCCGCCTGGGCCGTCGAGGCGGAGCGTTGTTATATCTATCTTCGCGACGAGTACCCGGCGGTGCGCGAAATCCTTCGCCGCGAGCTCAAGGCGCTTGAGGAGGCGGGCATCGTTGCGCCGGATTTCATGATTCTCAGGCGCGGCGCCGGCGCCTATATCTGCGGCGAGGAGTCGGCGATGATCGAATCGATCGAGGGCAAGCGCGGCCTGCCCCGCCATCGCCCGCCCTATATCGCCGAGGTGGGGCTGTTTGGCCGACCGACACTCAATCATAACGTTGAGACGCTCGTCTGGATTCGCGACATTCTGGAAAAGGGTGCCGACTGGTTCGCGCGCCAAGGTGTCAACGGCGCCAAGGGCTTGCGCTCCTATTCCGTCTCAGGCCGGGTCAAGCGGCCGGGCGTGGTCGTGGCACCGGCGGGCTCGACGGTGCGCGATCTCATTGTGCGGGCGGGGGGCATGCTTGACGGGCACACATTCCGCGCCTATTTGCCGGGCGGCGCCTCAGGCGGCATCTTGCCGGCGGTTATGGACGACATCCCGCTCGACTTCGGTCGGCTCGAGGCGCATGGCTGCTTTATCGGTTCCCATGCGGTGATTGTTCTTTCCGACAAGGACGACCTCAAAAGCGCAGTGCACAATCTCATGGCCTTCTTTGCCGAGGAAAGCTGCGGGCAATGCACGCCCTGCCGGGTGGGTTGCGAGAAGGCGCGCATGCTGCTCGAGGAGGCGCGGCCAGATACGGCGCTGTTGGCCGAGCTCGCCGAGACTATGGCCGATGCCTCCATTTGCGGCCTCGGCCAGGCGGCGCCCAATCCGCTGCTCTGTCTCATGCGCTATTTCCCCGAGGCGCTCGATGGCTCTTGAGCGTGGCGGTATGTGGCGGGTCGCGATCCATGGGCGAGGGTGAGGAGAACGAGCCGGGTTTCGGCAAGGTGGGATCACCGGACGACCTGGTGTGCCTGGCGCGGATCGTGGCGGCCCATGGCGTTCGCGGCGAGGTGGTCCTCAAGAGCTATTGCGAGCGGCCTGAGAATGTTGCCGCCTATGGCCCGCTTTTCGACGAGACCGGTGAGCGCGTAATTGAGATTGTGGGGCTGCGGCTGGCCAAGAAGGGCGTTGTTGCGCGCCTTAAGGGCATCGAGGACCGCAACGCGGCCGAGGCGCTCAAGGGCCTTCGGCTCCATGTGCGGCGCAGCGTGCTTCCCGCACCCCAGGCCGATGAGTGGTATCATGCTGATCTCATCGGGCTCGAGGTCGTGACACCCGAGGGTGTGCGCATCGGCACGCTCGTCGCGATCCACGATTTCGGCGCCGGCGATTTGCTCGAGATTGGTTTGGTCGGAAATAGGGGAACCAAAGGCAAGGCTGGGGACAAAGCCAAAGGCAACGCCGGCGATAAAGCCAAAGGCAAGGCCGGGGACAAATCCGGGGACACTGTTCTCGTCCCCTTCACCCGCGCCCATGTCCCCGAGGTCGACCCGGCCCGCGGCCGCGTCGTGGTCACTGCGCCCGAGTTCCTCTCTATCGAGACAGACTGAATGGTACTTTCGGGCCCAGAGATGCGCGGCCCACCATTGCGAGGGCGCGGAGGGGGGGGCGGCTCGCCGCCGCCCTACTCGCGCCGCAGGATGCGGTTGACGAGCACATTGGCCCAGGAGCGGGCGCGGAACGAATTCTTGAGTTGCTCGGCATCGTAGTGCTTCTCGACCCAGTCGAAGAATGCCTCGGTCTCCCCATCTGCCTGAGGCGTGCCGTGCCCACGATGCTTGAGGCGATGCCGGAGATAGCTCTCGAAGAAATGGTCGAGCACGCCCGTGTTCGCCTGGCGAAAATGGCCATAGCGCCAGTGGAGCTGGGCAAGTGCCTCTTCAACCGGCGCTCGTGCCCGAAAGAGCAGATAGAGCGCACTCATGAGCCCCGCGCGGTCGGCGCCCGATTTGCAATGCAAAAGCACCGGATACTCGATCTCGTCGAGCAGGGCCCTGGCCAGATGGAGCACCTCGGCCGGCGGTGCGGCGCGCGACTTGAGGGGGAAATCGACAAGCCGGATGCCATGGCGCGCACAGGCTGCGGCTTCGAGGCGATAGCTGCCGCAGTCGCGCGCGCCCCTGAGATTGACAATGGTGCGAATGCCGAGGCGGGCGTAGCGGCGGATGTCGTGGGGTGCGGGCTGGCTGGCGCGCCAGGCCTCCTCACTTATTTGATGGCAGTTGGCATAAACGAGGCGAAAGATGCCATGGTCGATAAAGAGCATGTCGAGGTAGTCGACAAAGGGCCCGACGAGCCATTGCGCCCACTCCGGCGAGCGGCTGGCTAAGCCGTTCCGCGCGGCGCGAATGGCCCGGTTGATCTGGCGGCGCTGTTTTTTCGCGATCTTCATTGGGCTCGGTTGCCCGCGTGACATCGCCGCAGGCCATCGAGTTGGGCTTGCCATTCTACAGCTCGGGTGAGCAATCCCTTGCCTCTGCCGCCCAAACGGGAACTGGTTTTCTTCGCAGTGTTTGGCATCGCGCACGCGCGTGCTCAGTTGTGCATCGTCTTGGTCAGTTGTGCATCGTTTTGGAAACCGCTGGATATCCGTTATAGAGACGCGCATCAATGCCCTTGGCAAGGGCGCCTCACCGACACGCAGCAACTGGCAATCGACGAACATGGCCTCATCCGACAAGCCCCGTCGAACCCGTCTCCATCGCTTCGCCGGGCGCTTGCTTGCGCGCTATCTCGATTTCGTCTACCGCTCCAGCAGCAAACGGTTCGAGCCCGAGGATTTTGACGCCCGGATCGCCCGTTATCGCCCTTTCATTCTGGCCATGTGGCACGGCCAGTTCCTGCTCGTTCCCAAGCCGATATGCGACAAGCAGCCCACCCGCTCGATGGTTGCCCGGCATGGTGACACCGAGATTCTCGCCGTGGCGCTCGAGGCGCTCGGAACCGGGCTCATTCGCGGCGCCGGAGCGGGGCGGCGCAAGCGCGACCGTGGCGGTGCACGGGCTCTGCGCGAGGCGATTCGGGCGCTTGAAGAGGGCTATTCCGTGGGCATGATCGCCGAGGTGCCGCCAGGTCCGCCGCGGCGGGCGGCGCCGGGCATTGTCACCTTGGCGCGCCTTTCGGGCCGTCCCATCCTTCCGTTTGCGGTTGCAACCTCGCGCTATGTGTCCTTCGATACCTGGAGCCGGCTTACGCTCAATTTGCCCTTCTCGCGGCTTGCTGTGGTTTTGGGCGAGCCCATCCATGTGGCACGCAAGGGCGATGCGGAGGCGCTCGAGCGGGCACGCCAGGCCGTTGAGGAGGGCCTCAATGCCGTCACCAGACGGGCTTACGAGTTGGCGGGCGCCGACGAAAGCCGCAGCCTGCCGCCGAGCTTGAGACCGCCGCCGCCACCTGGTCTTTCGCTTAGGAGCTATCGTCTGGCGACGCGCGCACTCACGCCGCTCGCCCCCGCCCTTCTCAAACATCGCGAAGCGCGCGGCAAAGAAGATCGGGCCCGACGCAGCGAACGTCTCGGCGAACCGAGCGAGAAGCGGCCGCTTGGCTTTCTCGCCTGGTTTCATGCCGCAAGCGTGGGCGAGACCAACACGGTGCTTGCGATCATCGAGCGCTTGGTCGCAAACGCCCCCGCCGTTGGCATTCTGCTCACCACGGGCACCGTCACATCCGCCACGCTCGCGCGCAGCCGGGCGCCCGAGGGCGTCATCCATCAGTATGTGCCGCTCGACATGCCGGCGTTTGCCCAGGCGTTCCTCACCCACTGGCGTCCCGATCTGGCGGTATTTGTGGAGTCGGAAATCTGGCCCAATCTGCTTCTCGAGGCGGCCGACCGGGGTGTACCGCTTGTGCTTGTGAATGGGCGGCTTTCGCCGCGCTCGTTTCGGTCCTGGCGCCGCTGGCGGCATGCGGCCCATTCGCTCTTTGGGCTTTTCTCGCTTGTGCTGGCGCAAAGCGCGCGCATGGCCGAGCGCTTCACACGGCTCGGTGCTTCCAATGTGCTGGCTGTTGGCAACATCAAGGTCGATGCCCCGCCGCCGCCCGTCTCACCTGCCGAGCTCGCGCGACTTGAAGGGGCGACGGAGGGGCGGAGGTTGCTGCTTGCGGCCAGCACACACCCACACGAGGAAGAGTTGATCGCGAGGGCTCATGCGCTCCTGCGGCCCCAATTTCCCGATCTTCTCACGATCATTGCCCCGCGACATCCCGAGCGCGGGCCCGGCATCGCCGAGCGGCTTGGCGCCCAGGGGCTCTGCATTGTGCGGCGAGCGCGCTCGGGCTCGGGTGCACTGCCAGACAGCGAGACGGACCTCTATCTCGCCGATACCATGGGAGAGCTCGGCACCTTTTATGCGCTTTGTCCGTTGGCGTTTATCGGGGGCTCGCTGGTGCCCCATGGCGGGCAAAACCCCATCGAGGCCATCAAGCGCGGCTGCGCCGTCATCTCCGGGCCCCACTATGGCAATTTCCGCGAGGAATATCGTGCTCTCGAGGCCGCTGGTGGCGCTCTCATCGTCGCGGATTTCGAGGCACTTGCCGATGCCGTTCGCCGGCTGCTGAAGGCGCCCGAGGCGCGCGCGCAAATGTGCAGGCGGGCCGAGAAGGCGGTTGCGGAGCTTGGCGGCGCACTCGAGCGGACGCTCGAAGCGTTGGCCCCCTATCTCCCGAAGGGCGAGGGGCTCAAGCCGAAACGCGAGGGGCTCAAGCGTGCGTCTTGAGGCGCCCAATTGGTGGTATGGCGGGCGGCGCGATGCCCCCGCCCTATTGCTTGCCCCATTGGGCGCCATCTATGGCGGGCTGGTCGCGGCCCGCTTTCGCCTGACGCGCTCCCATGTCGCTCAGTTGCCGGTCATATGCATCGGCAACTTCACCATGGGCGGCAGCGGCAAGACGCCGCTCGCCATCCATGTTGCCGAGCTCTTGCGTGAGCTCGGCGCGCGCCCCGCGTTCCTGAGCCGCGGCTATGGCGGCCGCCTCGGTGGCCCGCACCTGGTGGATCTCGTGCGCGATGCCGCATGCGATGTCGGCGACGAGGCGCTCCTCCTCGCCCGTCATGCCCCCACCGTCATCGCGCGTCGCCGCGAAAAGGGCGCCGAGGCCATCGCGGCGCTCGCCTCAATCGGGGCGCGGGCGATCGTCATGGATGACGGTCTGCAAAACCCGCGGCTTGCTAAGACGTTGGCGATTGCCGCAGTCGATGCCATGCGCGGGCTCGGCAACGGGCGGGTCTTTCCCGCCGGGCCGTTGCGAGCGCGGCTGTCGTTTCAGCTCCGCCGAACCGATGCAGTCGTCATCATCGCCGTGGGTGATGGAGACGCGGGCGACGCGGGCCCGGGCCAGGAGCGCTCGGCCGCTGATGGCGCCGGGGCCCTGGCGGTGGTCCGCGCGGCTCTGGCCGGGTTCGACGGCCCCATTCTCGCGGCCCAGATGGTGCCGCGGCCCGAGGCGCTCGGTTTCGACCTCCGCGCGCATCCAGTTATCGCCTTTGCCGGGATCGGCCATCCTGAGAAGTTCTTTGCCACACTCGAGGGGCTCGGGGCGCGCCTCATCGCCTGCTATGGCTTTGGCGATCACCATAACCTGACAAGCGAGGAGGCGCGCGCGCTCATTGCACATGCCGAGCAGGCGGGCGCCAAACTGGTGACAACCGAAAAAGACTGGTGGCGCCTGAGCGGCAGGGCGGGCGCCGCCCGGGAGCTTCAGAACACGGCACGGGCTTTGCCCGTTACCCTCAAGTTTTCGCCCGAGCATATGGGGCGGCTCAAGGGCTTGCTCGCGCAGGCTCTCGCGCTCGGCGAAGGCGCCGCATCGGGCAGCGTCACCGCCGCGTATCCAATCGGTGACGCTCGCATGTGAGCTTCTGTTCGTGCGCCGCTATTCCTGCGACCGCTCGGCGCTGGCGGCTTCTTCTTTGTTCGGCTCGGCTTCCCCTTCCTCTGCCCCTTCTCCTTCACCTTTCTCTTTGTTCTCGTGGCGGTCATCGAGCTTGGCAAACACCGTGGCTGCGTCAGGCTCGCTCTCCTCAGCCGCCACAGTCGGGGAGGGTGTCGCAAAAGCCGGGGTCGCAAGCGCCGTCTCGGCGTCTGCGGCCAATTCCTCTGCGCGCACGATCTCTGCATAGCCGGGCTGCGGCTTCTCACTTTCACGCGCCGTTGCGGTCGTCTCTTCAGTAGGCAGCAGTGTTCCCGCCTTGGCTGCCTCCTTGGCGAGCTTCTTCTGCTCCCGCTCGAGGCGTCTGGCGGCCTTCTTCACCTCGGTGTCGAGATCGATCTGTGAGCAGAGGCCGAGCGCCACGGGGTCTTGCGGCTGCAGGTTGGCCGAGTTCCAATGGGTGCGCTCGCGAATGGCCTCGATGGTGGGTTTGGTGGTGCCCACGAGACGAATGATCTGGCTGTTCTTGAGCTCGGGATGATTGCGCAACAACCAGAGGATGGCGTTGGGGCGATCCTGGCGCCGCGAGACGGGCGTATAACGTGGCCCCTTCTTGGTCTTGACCACCGGCACCTCGACCTTGGGCTCGGCCAGCTTGAGACGGTAGCTCGGGTCGCGCTGGCCGCGGTCGATCTCCTCGCGCGTGAGTTGGCCCGAGGAGATGGGGTCCATGCCTTTGATGCCCTGGGCCACGTCGCCGTCGGCGATGCCCTTCACCTCGAGCACATGCAGGCCGCAGAACTCGGCGATCTGCTCGAACGAGAGCGATGTGTTGTCAACAAGCCAGACGGCGGTCGCCTTGGGCATCAGGGGTTTTTTGCTCATGAAAAGGCTCCTTTGAGACCGCCGCCTTCCATCCCGGTGGCGGCCGCTTTGCGGCGCGCCTGGGCAGGCGGAGGCCAAAACCAAACCAATCCTTGAGGGGATCAAAGCCCTATATAGAATGCGCCATCGCCTGTTGCAAACGCTCCTGTGCAGGCGAGGCGCTCTGGCATGCGCGCAAGTAAGAGCTCAGGGCTTCGGGCGCATCGCGGCTGTCTTCACGCGGGCGTGCTAGGTTTGCAACCGGTTGTGCGGAGCGCGCGTGAGCCGGGCGGAGCCTCCTTCGGGCCAGCGCGCCTCCAGCGGGTCGGCCGGGGCGTTGAGCGGCTCGCTCAGTTATGGGGGCGGTGCGCCATGCCCCGAAGGCGCCTTCGCGCCAGGCGGAAGATCGCAGGCGAGGTGCGCAAGAGCGCCGTATAGCGGGCGCGCCGCCGTCCCTCGGCGATCGGGCGCGAACGCATCCGCACAAGCGCCACGATGACGAGCGCAAAATGAACGAGGGCGATATAGCCGAAGAGTGCATGGGCGCCCGCAGCCTCCATGGCGAGCGAGCCCAAGAGCGGGCCCAGTGAGGCGCCGAGGGAGTAGACGAACAAGAGCCCCGCCGAGAGGGCGGCGAACTGGCCCTTTTCGGCAAAATCGTTGGCGTGGGCCACCGAGAGCGAATAGAGGGGCAGGGCAAAGGCACCGAAGAGGAAGATCTGCACAAAGCTGAGCGGGCGCGAAAGTCCATCGATGAATGCAAGCGACAGCCCCGCAAATGCGGCGCCGAGGGTGGCGGCGATGAGCACCCAGCGCCGGTCGTAGCGATCGGAGAGAGCACCGAAGGGCAGTTGCAGCACCGCGCCCCCAACGATGCCGGCGGCCATGAAATAGGCAACGCCTGCAATATCGAAGCCGATGCGCCCGGCATAAAGGGGGCCGAGGGCGCGAAAGGCGCTCGAGGTCATGCCGACGGCGAAAATGCCGATCACGGCCAGAGGGGAGATGCGCCACACAAGACCGAGGTCGAAGGGCACCATGGCCTCGATGGGTGGCGGCGCCCCGCGCTGGGAAAGCGCGATGGGGACGAGTGAGAGGCAAAAGAGGCCGGCCATGAGCGAGAAGATCTCAAAGCCCTCAACGCCGACGGCCGGCAAAACAAATTGCGAGCCCGTGACGGCGGCGAGGTCGACCAGGCGATAGATGCTCAGAACGCGGCCGCGATCGCTATTGCTGGCGGCCTCGTTGAGCCAGCTCTCGATCACGGTAAAGAGGCCCGAGATGCAAAAGCCCATGACAACGCGCATGGCCACCCAGAGCACAGGCGCAATGAAGATGACGAAGGCAAGGGACGTAGCGGCGGCAATGGCGGCGAGGCTCGCAAAGACGCGGATGTGGCCGACCCGCGCAATCATGCCGCCGACGAGGCGGCTGCCCATGAGAAAGCCGAGAAAGTAGCCCGTGCCCATGAGCCCGACCGTGGTTGAGGAGAAGCCCTCGAGGTCGGCGCGGACGGTGAGTAATGTCGACTGCACGCCATTGCCCGCAAGCAAAATACCAGCGGCGATGAGGAGCGGCACGAGGGGCTGGATCATCGAAGGCATGGGACAAATCCGGCAGAGCGGTTGGCCGTCAACTGGTGTTGGCAACCCATCAGGGAACTTCCGATGGCAATTTAAGATAACAACTTGAATGGCAGTTATGCGCGGAGCGTGGGCGTGCACCCCGGGGCGGGCGGCAAGATCGCGGTGAGGTGTCGCGTGCGCATCAAGGGGGCCTCTTGAAGGAGGCCTCTTGTCGGGCTCTCTTGCTGAGCGTGGCCCTTGCCCAATGCGCCCTTTCCTCAGCGGGTCTTTCGCCGAGGGGATCGACTGCTGAGATAGTGCAGAAGGGCGGCGTTGTCCTCTTCCGAATTCGCCGAGCTGCCAATCGGAAAATGCATGGGGCCGCCCCCAATCGCCCGGGCGGATGGGTTGCAGGCCCGGATGGTGTGGGCGTCTGGCGATTGTGGCACTCGGTCGTCCCTAACTCCCCCTCCCGTCTGCGCGGCTGCCCGTCGTCCGGCCCAAGGCCGCGGGGGGCTCAGGCCAACAGGCCCTTCTCGCGTGCAAGCGCCAGCAGTGAGGTCTCGGGCCGCGCACCCATGTGGCTGATGATCTCGGCCGCCGCCAGTGCCCCCAGGCGGCCACATTGCCCGTGTGGCAGGCCCTTGACATAGCCGAAGAGAAAACCGGCGGCATAGAGATCGCCCGCGCCCGTGGTATCGACAACCCGTGCGACGGGCTCGGCTGGAATCTCGAGCACCTCCTCGGGGGTGATCACCAGAGAGCCCTTGGCGCCACGGGTGACCGCCCCCAGTGTGCCCTCGGCCCGGAGGCGTGCGAATGCGGCGTCGAAGTCGCTCGTCTCGTAGAGCGTCATGATTTCCTCCTCGTTGGCGAACAGGAGATCGACCTTGTCGCGCACGAGCTCGCAGAATGCAGCGCGGTGGCGCTCGACACAAAAGGCGTCCGACAGTGACAACGCAACCGCTTGCCCGCCCTCGGCTGCGAGGGCTGCGGCTTCATGGAAGGCGCGCCGGGCGTCCGCGCGGTCAAACAAATAGCCTTCGAGATAGACGATCTGAGCGGCTGCAATCAGCCCCTTGTCGAGGTTGCCGGAATTGAGATGGGGGCTGATGCCGAGAAAGGTGTTCATGGTGCGTTCGCCATCGGGGGTGACAAAAATGAGTGAGCGCGCCGTGGGCTCATGGCCAGCCTCAAGCGGGGCGTTGAACGTGACGCCGGCGGCGCGAATGTCGTGGCGGAAAATGCGCCCGAACTCGTCATCGGCCACCTTGCCGATAAAGGCGACATCGGCACCGAGCGAGGCAAGGCCCACCATCGTGTTGGCGGCCGAGCCGCCCGAGACCTCGATGGCCGAGGTCATGGCCTCATAGAGGGGGGCGATCTCATCCTCCTCGATGAGCCGCATATGGCCCTTGTCGAGCCCGAGGCGCGCAAGCAGCGCATCGTCACAGCGGGCGATGACATCGACAATGGCGTTGCCAATGCCCACCACATCGAAGGCCTGGGAGGCTTGGTCGGCTTGTGCGGCCATGGGTGTGTTTCCTCATTCGTGTGCTGCGTGCGGGGGTGTGCCGCGTGGGGGCGTGCTGCATGTGGGAGGTTACGTGTGCGCGTCTGAGTGCGTGTCAGTTCCGCGTGTGGGCGGTTGGTCGCGAGCCCCATCACGAGGGCATTGGAGCCGCCTGGGGCCGCGGGCAACGACAGTGCCGCACGGGCCGCGGCTGTCAAGTGGCGCGCGAGCGGCTTGTGCAGCAACGCAACAGCCTTGAGGGCCCGCGACGAGAGAGGCCAGTCATGCCCCGGCGGCACGCCCGTTTATGAACTCTTCACCACGGCGCGCCATAATTCGCGGGAAGTCCCATCCCATTGGGTGAAAGCGGTTTCTGCTGTTGTTTGATGATTGGCTCCTTGGCTGTGGGTGCCGCGATGACGCCATTCCGAATGAGGCTCGTGGTGGGAGGGCTGCTCGGCCTGATGCTGAGCGTTGCGGCCAACGCCATGTTCTTGCAGGAGACGAGTAACCGCGGCGCCTGGCGGGGTGTCGTCACCAATGCGCCGAGCGATGGCACGGCCAAGCGCCAGCGTCCGCACACCAACTGGCAACGCGGGGCCGGCAATGCCGATCAGCGCGACGGGCGGCCCAATCGGCGCGGACTGCGAGCCCGCAGCACCACCAAAAAAGGTGCGCGCGTCAACAAACGGCGCAACGAGTCCGCACAATCACCGGCCGCATCATCGGCGCGAGTACACAGGGCACCCCCAAAGACCGCGCCCTCAAGCAGCACGAGGCCAAGCAGCGCGGCCCCGAGCACCATGGGCGGAAGCAACACGGGCCCAGCCGCCACGCCCGACCGCACCCTTGTGCGTGCCATCCAGCGCGAGCTTGCCAATCGGGGCTATATGCCGGGGCCCCTTGATGGTGTTGCGGGCGCGCTTACGCGCGCCGCCATCTTGGCGTTCGAGGCCGATGAAGGACTGCCGCTTACGGCCGTGCCCAGCCAGGCGCTCCTCAAGCGGCTCCTGTTCGGCGGCCAGCGTCGAGCCCGCGCAAGCAACGCCCAAGGGCGCGCACGCACACCCGAGGCGGCCAAGATCATCACCACCGTGCAGGCTCAGCTTGGCGTTCTCGGCTATCTGAGAAGGCCACCGAGTGGCACACTTGATGGCCCCACGCGGGCGGCCATCAAGCGCTTCGAAGCGGCGCAAGGCCTCGCCGTCACCGGTCGGGTTTCGGGCCGGCTCGTGGCCCGCCTTGATCGCCTGGCCGGCTGAGCCTGGCGCTCGAGGGCCAGGCGCCCCCTGAGGCCCGCATCCTTCCGATCGGCCGGGAGCATGGCCGGCTGCAATGCCTCGGCTGGGGCCCGCGAACCCCGGCGCGATGGAGCGCAGGCCGTCGATTATTCGGCCTTCTTGGAGAACTGCTTGAGATAGGCGATCACGTTGGCGCGATCCTTCTCTTTCTTGAGACCGACGAAGGCCATGCGGGTCTTCTTGATCACGGCCTTGGGCTTCTTGAGGAACTCATCGAGTGTTTTCACGTCCCAGACGAGGCCCTTCTCGCCGGCTTCCTTCATCGCCTTGGAATACTTGAATCCCTCAACGGTTCCCGCCTTGCGGCCGAAGAGATCATTGAGCGGTGGGCCGACACGGTTCTTCGCGCCCTCGCCGACCATGTGACAGGCCTTGCACTTTTTGAAGACTTTCTCGCCCTTCTTGGGATCGCCCTCGGCGTGGGCGACCGTCGCAAAGGCACCAATCAGCGACACAACGAGCAAGGTCCGCAAAATCATGTTCACCTCCGATCCTTTTCCGCATTCTCCCGCAGCGCATTCCACCGGACGAAACGGCTGTTTGCCGCCCCGTCAGAAGGCACGGGAGATGGCTTCCGCCGGCCTTTGAGCCAGCGCGAGAGTAGGCAAAGCGTCTTCCCATGTCGGCGTGACCAATTGTTGCAGCAAGGGCTGCAAAGGACCGAGAGCCGCCGTGCGCCACTGCTTGAGCCTGTGTGCAAGATGTCGCGTTTGGCACGCGCACGTTGAACTGCGTACGCAGAGGACATGATTTTGCGTGCTGCCCAATCTTGCGTGCTGTCCGTCCAGCGCCGGTGCGGCTGCCCTCAGGCCACCTTGAGATCAACTTCCCAATAGGGCTTGCTGCCATACAAATCGGACAGGAATTCGATAAAGCAGCTGAGCTTGGCGGGCATGAACTCGCGCGAGGGATAGAGTGCATAGATGGCACTCGACGGATCGCCCGTATATTCGGGCAACACGATCTCGAGCTTGCCGCTCTTGATCTCGGGGCCGATGCACCAGATGGGGGCCAGCGCGATGCCATAGCCCTCGAGCAGAAGCGCGCGGACGAAATCGCCCGAGTTGCTGCGCAATGAGCCCTTGGGCTTGAAGGTCGTGCGCCCGTTGGGGCCATTGAGGCGCCAGTTTTCCTGTGCCCCGCAGGATAGACAATTGTGCCGATCGAGATCGCGCAGTGTCTTCGGCCGGCCATTGGCCTTGAGATAGCTCGGCGCCGCGCAGATGACGCGATGGTCGGGGGCCAGCTTCTTGGCCACCATGGTGGAATCTCTGAGCTCACCCGTGCGAATGGCAACATCATAGCCGTCGCGGATGATATCGACCAATTCGTCGTCGATATGAAATACGAGCTCGATCTCCGGATAAGCCTTGTTGAAGCGCGCGATGTGGGGCGCTATGTGCATTCGGGCAAACGCCGTCGGGGCGGCGATCTTCAAAGTGCCCTTGGGCGTTGAATTGCGTCGGTTGACAAAGTCCTCGGCCTCTTCGACAAGGTTGAGGATATCGATGACACGGCGGAAAAACCCTTCGCCCGTTTCCGTTAGCGTGAGCTGGCGCGTGGTGCGCTGAAAGAGCCGGGCTCCGAGACGCTCCTCAAGCAGGCTGATGCGTTTTGAGACCACCGCGGGTGAGAGCTTCATCTCGCGTCCCGCCGCGGACATGTTGCCCGTGCGCGCGACGCGGGCGAAAATCTCATAGTCGGAAATAGACGTCATGACCGTACGCTCCACCCCTCGAGACGGATCAACCGCTCCCGGCGCCCGGCAACGCGACGAGACAGCAGACCTCGGGAGAGTTCCCCCCAATCGAGAGCGATGCCTCAACCGAGAGGAATGCCTCAATCGTGAGCAATGCTGTTTTGCCGGTATTCCATTTGCTTGTAACTGCATATACGAATGAGCGATGATCGTCGATGGCGAGATTGCAGGAATTTGTTTTCACACGTATGAGGACAAGCATTTTCCAAGCTGGAGGAAGAGCTTTTCGCAAATTTTGATGTTTTGATGACATCGATCGGCCGCCCCATGTTGATCGGTCGCCCCATGTCGATCGGTCACCCCATGTTGTGGGCGTGAGCGTTCGCGCGTGGGCAGACGTGCTATCGTGCTGTAGGATCAGAAAGGCGTCTGCCGCAACCGGCAAGGAAAGCGGCTCCTGCAAATCTATCCTGCAAATCTATGAGGTCAGCAACCTGTGAGGTGAGCTATGGGCGTAATCCCACTCATTAAGGCCGAGCCTGGCATCGTTGCCAGACGCGAGCAGATCGTGGCTGCGTTGCGACGGATTGTGAACCCCGAGGCCGTCATCGCCGATGAGGTGGGCCGGCGGGCCTTTGAGACCGATGCTCTGACCGCCTATCGGCGCCTGCCGTTGGCGGTTGTGCTGCCCGGGACGACCGAAGAGGTTTCGGAGGTTCTCTCGTTCTGTCAGCGCAATGGCATCAAGGTGGTGGCCCGCGGTGCCGGCACCTCGCTCTGCGGTGGGGCCCTGCCGGCCGAGGATGCGGTGGTTTTGGGACTGTCGCGCATGAACAAGGTGCTCGAGGTCGACACCGACAACCGCTTTGCCCGGGTTGAGGCGGGAATCACCAACCTGGCGATTTCGGAGGCGGTTGCGCGCCATGGCTTCTTCTATGCGCCCGATCCCTCGAGCCAGCTCGCCTGCACCCTCGGCGGCAATATCGCCATGAACTCGGGCGGTGCCCATTGTCTCAAGTATGGGGTTACGACCAACAATGTTCTGGGCCTCACCATGGTGTTGATGAACGGCGAGGTGGTCGAGCTCGGCGGCCCCTTTGTCGAGCAGCCGGGCTATGACCTCTTGGGGCTGGTGGTGGGCTCAGAAGGCCAGCTCGGTGTCGTGACCGAGGCCACGGTGCGGATTCTCAAAAAGGCCGAGGCGGCGCGCCCCATGCTGATCGGCTTTGACCAGAGCGCCGATGCGGGCGCCTGTGTCGCCGGCATCATCGGCGCGGGCGTCATACCGGTGGCGATCGAGTTCATGGACAAGCCGGCCATCCATGTCTGTGACGACTTCGCCCATGCCGGCTACCCGCGCGACGTCGAGGCCATGCTGATCGTCGAGGTCGAGGGCAGCGACGAGGAGAACGAGGCATCGCTCGAGCGCATCGCCGCCATCGCCCGCGCGCATGGCGCGCGCCATGTCAAGGTGGCCGAGAGCGCCGAGGAAAGCGCCGCCATCTGGAAGGGGCGCAAGTCGGCCTTTGGCGCCATGGGCCACATCAGCGACTACCTGTGCATGGACGGCACCATTCCCCTGGGTGCATTGCCGGAGGTGTTGACCCGCATTGGCGAGATTTGCGCCCGCTATGGCTTTCGCGTCGCCAACATCTTTCATGCGGGTGATGGTAATCTGCATCCGCTCATCCTTTATGATGCCAACAATCCCGAGGAGCTCGAGAAGGCCGAGGCCTGCGGCGCCGAAATCCTCAAGCTCTGTGTCGAGGTGGGGGGGTGTTTGACGGGTGAGCATGGTGTCGGGATCGAGAAGCGCGAACTCATGCCCTATCAGTTCGATGACATTGACCTGGTGCAGCAGATGCGCCTCAAGGAAGTGTTCGACCCCGACTGGCTGCTCAATCCGGGCAAGGTGTTCCCCTTGCGTCTGCGCAACGCCGCTTGAAGGCGCTCTCCCGCTTTTCTCTGAAGGGTTTCCTCCCAGGGGTTTTCTCTGAAGTTTTTTCCGAAGGCTTGCCGCCATGCCCGAGATTGCCCGCCCTGTCGATGTGGACGAGCTGGCCCGGATCATAGCCACCGCCGCCGCCGAGGGGCGGGCGCTCGAGATTATGGGCGCGGGCAGCAAGCGGGCCGTCGGCCGGCCCATTGCCGCCGATGCCATCGTGAGCACGCAAAACCTGCGCGGTGTCACCCTTTACGAGCCCGCCGAGCTTGTCATTTCGGCCTATGCCGGCACGCCGCTTCAGACGATCGAGACCGAGCTCGCGAAGCACAACCAGCGCCTCGCGTTCGAGCCCATCGACCTCGGCCCGATGCTCGGCGGAGAGGCGGGGGTGGCCACCATCGGGGGTGTCTTTGCCACCAACCTTTCGGGCGCCCGGCGCATTCTCTCAGGCGGGGCGCGGGATCACATTCTCGGTGTGCGGGCGATCAACGGCCGTGGCGAGGCCTTCAAATCGGGCGGGCGGGTGATGAAGAACGTGACCGGCTACGACCTGAGCCGCGGGCTTGTCGGCTCCTGGGGCACGCTGGCGGTGCTCACCGAGATCACCATGAAGGCGATGCCCAACGCGGAGGAGGTGCGCACATTGGTGATCGCCGGGCTGCCAGACGAGATCGCCATTGAACTCATGTGTGCCGCCATGGGCACGCCCTACGAAGTCTCGGGCACCGTTCACCTCCAGAAAGAGCTGGCCGAAAGGCTCGAGAACGAGCGGCTGCGGGGGGCAGCCAGTGCGATCACCGCCCTCAGGATCGAGAATCTCTCGCCTTCGGTGGCCTATCGGATCGCACAGCTCAAGCGCCGTTTTTCGGCCTATGGCGAGACGGCCGAACTCGACCACCACGAATCGATCGCCTTTTGGCGCGAGCTCCAGCGGCTATCGTTTCTCACCCCGAGCCGCGATCCCGTCTGGCGCATTTCAACGAGGCCCACGACGGCCAACCGCGTCGTCCAGGCGATCGCCGGCTATATGGAGTGCCGCGCGGCCTATGACTGGTCGGGCGGGCTCATCTGGCTCGAGGTGCCCCATTCAGCCGATGCCGGTGCCGCCGAGATCCGCCGCGTGATCGCAACGCTTGGCGGCCATGCGACGCTCATCCGGGCTCGTCCCGAGGTGCGGGCGAGCGTCGAGGTCTTCCAGCCGCTCGAGGCTGGGCCCTGGCGGCTCACGGCGGGCCTCAAGGCCGCCTTCGATCCGGCCAATGTGCTCAATCCGGGGCGCATGTACGCCGAGCTTTGAAGGCGCGCCTGCGCCGCGAGAATGCGCCCGCGCCGCAACGTGTCGAGACGAGTCGACTCTCCACGCGTTATCGCGGCCTCCTATCGCAGATGATTGCGACAATCGGGCTGTGATCACCTCCGCTCCAAACACCTCCGCTCCAAACACCTCCGCTCCAATCACCTCCGCTCCAATCACCTTCGCCGCTCTGACCGCCTCTAGAGTGTGATCGGCTTGCCCACCTCGGGCACCACGACGTTGTGCCCCGCCATCTCGGCAACAAAGGCGTCGGCGCTCTGATCGATGATGGGAAACGTCCCATAGTGGCATGGGATGATGGTCTCGAACTGGAAGTAGCGCTTGCAGGCATAGGCGGCCGAGCGCGCCCCCATTGTGAAGCGGTCGCCGATGGGAACGAGGCCCACTTTGGGGGCATGGAGGGCGTTGATGACCGCGAAATCGCTCATCACCTCGGTGTCGCCCATGTGATAGACGACGGGCCCCTCGTCCGGCGCAATGATGAGGCCGCAAGGGTTGCCGAGATAGACGGGCGCGCCATCGACGATGGTGCTCGAGGAATGGAGCGCATTGACGAATGTGAGGGCGAAGCCCGCGTGCTTGACGGTGCCGCCGTGGTTGGTGGGGTCGACCTTTTCGACGCCCTTGCCGTTGAGGTACATGGCGAGCTCGAAGACGGCGATGAGGGTTGCACCGCTCTCCTTGCAGATGGCCGCCGCATCGCCGACGTGGTCGTCGTGGCCATGGGTGAGGGCCACATGAGTTACGCCCGCGCTCACCTCCTCGCGCTTGAGCCCGCTCGCCTCGAAAGTTGGGTTGCCGCTCAGGAAGGGATCGATGAGAAGGACGCTCGGGCCTGTCTCGATGCGAAAGCAGGAATGGCCATACCAGGTGATGTTGATGGGCATCGAACACTCTCCTTTTTCGCATTCACATTCTTAACCACGCTTGAGCCAGCTGTTGCACTCAGTTGGCGACAGCGGCGCTTAAATCGGGACAGCTAAATCGGAACAACGCGTGTTTCTTGCCGAGCCTGCTGCAAACGACCCCTGCACCGCAAGAAACATGCGCTGTCCCCGATTAAGACCGAGCGGGCGGTTGTGCCCTTGAGGCTTGCCAAGCTCCGCAAAGGCGCCTAAGTGGGCAGCATGATATCCGACCATAGCGAGCCGGAGGCGGGCGCGAAAGCGGCCATAAGCGCATTTTCCGACCCGCCGGCCTTTGCCGAGCGGCTTGCCGAGGCGGGCCCGCTCTTGGGGCTCGATGTCGGCACAAAAACCATAGGCATTGCGCTTTCTGATCGCCGCCGAAGGGTGGCGAGCCCCCTCGAGACCCTGCGCCGCACGCGATTTGCCGACGACGCCCGCCGGCTTTGTGCGCTCATCGATGCACACGCGGTTGCGGGGCTTGTTGTTGGCCTGCCGCTCAATATGGACGGCTCGGAGGGCCCGCGCGCCCAGTCGGTGCGAGCGTTTGTCCGCAATCTTGGAGACAATCTCAAAGACAGTCTCAGAGACAATCTCAGAGAGAAGGGCGATTTGCCGGTGCTCCTTTGGGACGAGCGCCTCTCAACGGTGGCCGCGGAACGCGCGCTCCTTGAGGCCGATGCCAGTCGCGCGCGCCGTCGCCAGGTGATCGACAAGGTGGCTGCAAGCCTCATTCTGCAAGGTGCGCTCGATCGCCTCGCCAACCTTTGATGCGTGCTATTGTAGGCCGTTATTGTGAGCCATGGCTGTGACTGGAAGGTGCATGGTTCCTTGAATTGCGCCTGGCCCCAATTGAGTGCCGGGCCTGCGACTGGAAGGCATGAGTGTGAGCCATGCCCGCTTCCGAACAGAGCAAGCGCGCCCCTGGGCCGGGCCATCTTCGGCCCGACAC
>WGBL01000378.1 GCA_015494375.1 Hyphomicrobiales bacterium
CCAATTGAGCTACGGGCCCGCATTCTTGCGAGGCTCTTTGATTTCCAACCCCCAACCCCCAACACCTAGTGCATTGACGCAAAGGACACTTACGCCTACTCCCCGTCATCACCCGGCTTGACCGGGTGATCCAGGGCAGCAAACTCGGAGCTCGCCGCCCTGGATTGCCGCGTCATGCGCGGCAATGACGTGTATCTTATGTTTGCGTCTCTGCACTAGCTGCCAACTCCTGAGCGCCAACGGCCAAACCCCGGCGGCTTCAGCTAGGCCAAGGCATACGAACTTCTGCAATCGGGTGCAATGGGCTGTCCAGCATGCTTTCGACTTTGCGCAGCATTCGCCCAGCAAATGAGCATTCCGGCCCTGTAGTCCGCGAGCCAGGAAATAACGTCCCTGTTCCGGCTGCGGGGCCTGCGGCCCCGTTGATTGGCTCCACAATATCATCGGCGGCTCACCCATCATGCGCGCCCCACGGGCCGGTGCGGCCGGCGCGCTATGGCTTTGCGGCGCTCCTCCTTGTCCGCAGGCGAACGCTGCCTCCTCCCGCCCCGGCCAGGTCGCGAAGACGCGCCTGCTCACGCCGCAAGGCACGCACCAGTGCCGCATGGCGCGCCAGATCATAGCTCCAATGCCTGTGGGCGGCGGCCCTTCGTTCACGAATGAGCGCAGCTTGGAGCCGCGCGACGACTAGCGCTTGCACCTCGGGTGTCGGGTCTGCGAGCGCGTCCGGCCAGAGCCCCGTCAGACGCGAAAGCTCGCTCAAGTGTCGAGGATGCTGCCCGCCAAAACCCTTCTCACCCGGGGTCGAACAGGCCGCAAACGCCCTCCTTCCCCGACGCGGCGATCGCAGGGACACGAACCCTTTGGCATTTTTCTTGCTTGGCTGAGCGCCCGGAAGCCGCGCATCCTTTACGCGCCCGCCGTGAGAGTCTTCGCTGCTCATAATCGGGCGCCATCGTGCCATACGGCCCCCCGCCCGGAGACAACCCCGCACCGGTGCGCTGTTTCACACTCCCTTTAAGACATCGGCAAACTTGCGCTCGCCCTCGCTGCGACATCTTATCCCCGCGCATAGAATTTGCTTTAGCTTGATCAGTAACGCGCATGCAAAACGCGAAGCACTGAACACTTTCACATGCTTCTCGCATAGTCACGAGGGGGGTAAGCATGGCAAACACCCAAGACTATGATCTCAAGAGCTGCACCGATACAGCCGCGCCCCATCCACACTTTCAACCACTCCGTCACACCATTCTGCAAATGGTGGCCAATGTCTTCGGTGTGCCCCCACGCGAACTTGCGATGCGGACCCGTGGCCCCGCCAAGGTGGCGTTCGCGCGCCAGGTGGCCATGTATCTGGCCCATGTCGGCTGCGGTTTCAGCTTGAGCGATGTCGGCCGCATTTTCCGGCGCGACCGCAAGACCGTCTCCCACGCCTGCATGATCGTCGAGGACCGGCGCGACGACCCCGCCTTCGACCTGTCCATTGACGTGCTCGAGGCCGTTGCGCGCATCCAGGCGTCACCAATCAGGGCGCTTGCCAACCCCGAACCCGACAAGGCAGACCGGTGAGCCGCAAAGGGACAGTTGCAAAGTCGGAGAAACTCAGACGCGCAGCCTTCGCCTTGCTCAAGGTGTTGGCAAGACCGGGCGCCTTTGCAGCCGAGACGAGCTGCCAATCAACGGGCAAGCGGGAGCTTTCCGTCTTCATGAAAGGGGGCACGGGTGCCGAGCATCTGGCCCGTTTTGCGGCCGATGTCGCCCCATTCGCCGAGCGTCAGGATTGGATTGTACGCAAAGGGGGTGTTTGGGTCATTTCCAGCCCCGGCAAGCAGGCGCTCAAGCGGCAACTGGCCGAGGGCGATGACGCTTTTCGTGCGCAGCATCAGGTGCGCCGGCAATCGGTTTTGAGGGAAAGCGGCGAGACCGTCACGGTCGATGACAGCGAAAGCCCCCTCGCCTGGCTCCGCAGGCGCAAGGATCGTACGGGCAAGCCGCTGCTTTCTGCAGCCCAATTTCGCGCCGGTGAGCGCCTCAGGGCCGACTACACACTGGCCCGCCTGACACCGCGCGTGACCGCCAACTGGGATGCGAGCGCCCCCGCAGGGCGGTCGCGCCGCGCGGGCGCGCCCCTCGCTCACGAATTGAGCGACACGGTGCTCGCAGCCAAAGAGCGCGTGCGCTCGGCGCTCAGGGCGGTGGGGCCCGATCTCGAGGGGGTGTTAATCAGCGTTTGCTGCGAGCTTATGGGGCTCGAAGAGGTCGAACGACGCTACGGCTGGCCACAGCGCTCGGCGAAGGTGGTGCTCGGCATTGCGCTCAACAGCCTGGCCCGCCATTACGGCTATCTCGACGACGCGGAAAGGGCCGAGGACGACGCCATCCTGCATTGGGGCAGCGAGGACTACAGGCCCACACTCAGCCGCTGGCAAGAGACCGGATAGCCGCCGACTGCATTGGCTGAAAAGAATCGCGCACCAGCGCGCACCAGCGCATACCAGTGTGAGAGCGTGCGGCCTAAGGCCCCTCTGCCGCCGCCAGTGCGGCTTCTGCCTCGCGGCGAATACGGCCGAGCATGGCGCTCAGGCCGTTCGAGCGTTGGGGTGTCAGATGATCGCGAAGGCCAAGCTCGCTGAGGATCGCCTCGGCATCGATGGCAAGCAGCTCCTGCGGCGTCTTGCCATCAAAGATCGCAAGCAGGATGGCAATAAGCCCACGCACGATCATGGCGTCGCTGTCGCCCCGAAAGCGCAGCCGCGGCGCGGCCTCACCATTGCCGCCATCGCTGTCATTGCCGCCATCGCCCGGCAGGCGCTCGAGATCGCTGATCATCCACACCTGGCTCACGCAGCCGCGCACCTTGTTTTCCTCGGTGCGCGCCTCGGCCGGAAACTCGGGCAGCTTGCGCCCGAGCTCGATGACATAGCGGTAGCGATCCTCCCACTCGTCGAGAAAACCAATGTCCTCACGAATGGTCTCGAGGCTCGGTAGGGCCAAGGGCTTGCTCCTTCTAACTCCGCCTGCGTTTGCTTGTGTCCGCCCGGTTCCGTCCAGCTGGGTCCGATATGCCGCCTTCAAAGGCCCATCCCCTTGCGCACCTGCTGCCCATCCCCTGAGCTCGACCGAATGCCTTTCGAGCTCCAAGACGTCTTGCGCGCTCCCGAACGGGCGGCAAATGAAAATCAGTTCGCGCTTCCGGCAAATCTGATCGCGTCACCGACAAATACGCGTCTCCGGCCAGTAAAGGCGATTGCCGCGCCGCTTGCAAGTGCGGCTAAGCGCCATAGCGCCATGGGCAATGCCATAGGCAATCCTGAGCGCGAGCGGCAATCTTGCGAGCGCGCCTTGGGCTTGCGGGCGCCTCGACTCTTGGGGCGCGGGCCCCACGTTCCTTGCGCTCTTCGGCCTTGACATGTGGGCACACGCCAGCGCCAATCAACCCCATGGCTGTTGAGCACACCGATCCCGAAGTGACAGACCCCGCGAGCAAGCGGCACGGCGGCCCTATGGAGCAGGGGGAGCAGGGGGAGCAGGGCGGCGATGCCGACCGCGCCACCGGCGGCCCCGCCGTCAGTGGCCCCCTCGACAGTGACGAGGTCGCCCGCTTCGCCGCGCTTGCCGCCCACTGGTGGGACGCCGAAGGCCCTCTGAAGCCGCTTCACAAGATCGGGCCCGCGCGCCTTCGCTTCATTCGCAACCAGCTTTGTGCGCATTTTGGCCGTGACCCCGGCGCGGTGCGCCCGCTCGAAGGGCTCCACATTCTTGACGTCGGCTGTGGCGGCGGCCTCGTTTGCGAGCCGCTGGCAAGGCTTGGCGCTACCGTCACCGGCATCGATCCCGCCGCCCCCAGCATCGAGGCCGCACGCCACCACGCCTCTGAGAGCGGCCTTGCGATCGACTACCGCCCGATCGATGCCGCAGCGCTGGTGCGCACAGGCGAGGCGTTCGATGCCGTTCTCTGCCTCGAGGTCGTCGAGCACGTGCCCGACGTCCCGGCACTCCTCGTCGACCTCGGTGCACTCACTCGGCCGGACGGCGTGCTGCTCCTCTCGACGATCAACCGCACCGTCAAGGCATTTCTGTTGGCTATCGTAGGGGCCGAGTACATATTGCGCTGGCTGCCACGCGGCACACACCGCTTCGACCGCTTTTTGACCCCCGAAGAGCTCGAGTGCATGTTGAACGCGGCAGGCTTTTCGGTTCGCGATCGCGCCGGGCTGAGCTACAATCCGTTGACCGACACCTGGTCACTCGGCGAGGATCTTGAGGTTAATTATATGCTGGCAGCCACACGGTCCGGTCGCTGACATGCGCTGGCAACCACGAGGGGCAGGACCCCTGATATATGCTGATGCGCGCGCGGAACGGCCGCTCAACGGCCGCAGCGATGACATGATTGTCGGCATTTGTCGTTGAGCGGCCTCAACCCACAGGGTTTTGAGCGCAATCGCCCGCGTTTTGTGCTAGAGAGGGCCGATGGACGGACAAAGGCCAGGCTCCCGCAAACCCGACGCTGCCGGCGTTCTCGAGCGCAAGGTGCGTGCAAGCCGCTGGGCGCTTGCCTTCGAGCGCGCCTGGCCGCGGGTCTGGCTCGTGCTTGCGGTGATCGGCCTTTTCTTGTTGGTCTCGCTCCTCGGCCTCTGGCCGCTCCTCGGCCCCATCACCCATCGCATTGTCCTTGCCGGTTTCGCCCTCGCCCTCTTGATCTCGCTCATTGTGCTGTTGCGGCTTCCCTGGCCGAGCCGCGAGGACGCATTGCGCCGGCTCGAGCGCTTCTCTGACGTACGCCATCGCCCGGCCTCCTCTTATGATGATCGGCTTGCCATCGGACATGGGCGAGGCTCGCGCGAGCTTTGGGCCGCCCACCGCAGACGCCTTCTTGCGGCACTCGAGCGGCTGCGGGTCGCGCCACCGCGCCCGCGGGTCGATCTCCGCGATCCTGTTGCCGGACGGGCAGCGCTCCTGCTTTCGCTCGTGCTCGCACTCTTTCTTGTGGGTGACGAGGCGAGCGATCGCATCCGCGCCGCCTTCCGCCTGGCCCCGCCCCCCGTGGCACTGGCCCACGCACGGCTCGATGCCTGGGTGACGCCACCCATCTATACCGGTAAGCCGCCGATCATGCTCGCCAACGGCATGCCCGCAAGCGGAGCCGATCGGATCGAGGGTCGCGACAAAACAGACGAATTGGCAAAACCCGTGCAGGTGCCCGAAGGCAGCGAGGTGATCATTCGCGCATCGGGCGCGCCGGCCGGCTCACTGACCGTCGTCGGGACGTATGCCGCCGAAGCGATGGGTGGTGAGGCCGGCGAAGCCGCGACCGGCAAGAAGAGGCAAGCACGGCGACGCTTCACCGCAAAAAAGGGAGACGACGGGCCCGAGGCCGAGCCCGGCGAGGACTTTGCCGAGTTCCGGATCAAGCTCGATGCCAGCATGAAGCTCGCCATCATGCTGGCAGAGCGGGAGATCCGGAGCTGGCGCTTTGATGTCGAGGACGATCGCCCGCCCACGATCAAGCTCACCAAGCCGCCATCGAAGGGCGCACGGGGCGCACTCAACCTCAGTTATGAGGTCGAGGACGACTACGGCGTGGTCTCGGCCGAGGCGCGGTTCGTGCTCCTCGAAGGAGCAGGGGCGGGAGAGGATGCGAGCGCAGGCGAAGGCGCGGACGCAGCCGGCAGCGATAATGAGGCCGGGCGCGGGGCATCGGACAATCCGGTTGCGCGTGAGCGGGGCCGCGCGCACGGGGGCGCGCCGGCACCACCCCCCGGCGGGCCGGAAAGCGCCCCAAGCCTCAAGCCCCGTGGCGGTTCGTCAGCCCGAGAACTCGCCCGAGACCCCGCAAGCCGGAAACGCCGCGACCTCCTGTTCGACGAGCCACCCCGCTTTGCCCTGCGCCTCGCCAAAGCCAACGCCAAGCACACAACGGGCTCGACATACAAGGACTTGACCGCCCACCCCTGGGCCGGGCTCAAGGTCAGGATGACACTTGCGGCGCGCGATTCGGCCGGCCAGGTGGGCCTGAGCAAGCCTGAAGTGCTGGTGCTGCCTGCGCGGCGCTTCACCAAGCCGCTCGCAAGAGCCGTGATCGAGCAGCGGCGCAATCTCTATCTCGCACCCCATCGCCGGCTTCGGGTTGCGCGCGCGCTCAACGCCCTCACGATTGCGCCGGAACGCTTTATTCCCGATCGTACCGTCTATCTGGCCCTGCGCTCGGCCTATTGGCGGCTCAAACGGCAGCGCTCGCGCGCTGAGCTGCGTTCGGTCTTCGATCAGCTCTGGGACGTGGCCCTGCGTATCGAGGACGGCGATTTGTCCGACGCCGAGCGCGCTCTGCGCGAAGCCCAGGACAACCTCGCCAAGGCCCTCGAAGAGGGAGCATCAGAAGCCGAAATCCGCCGCCTCATGAACGCGCTCCGCCAGGCCCTCAACCGCTTTCTGCAGTCGCTCGCCAAACAGGCTGAGCGCAACGGCCGCGAGCTGCCCGAGGCTCTCAAGAACAATGGCCGCATGCTGAGCGCCCGCGATCTCGACGAGATGCTCAAGAATATCGAGAGCCTGGCCCGTTCGGGCGCACGCGAGGCGGCACAGCAGATGCTCAGCCAGCTGCGCGACATGCTCGAGCGGTTGCAATCGGGCCGCATGATGAGCTCGGAACGCTCCAATCAGGCCATGCAGCTGCTCGAGCGTTTCGGCAGCCTGATCGAGGGCCAGCAGCGGCTCCTTGACGATACCTTCCGCCAGCGGCGCACGGGACAGGCGGGCCGCGGCCGGGCCGGTGAGCAACGGCGTGGGCAGCGGCCGGGAGCCGGGCGTGAGGGCCGCGGTCAGCGTGGCCTCAGAGGACAGCGCGGCCGGTTGAGTCGTGGCCAGGACGGGCGCGGGCTCGGCGGTCGAGGCCGTGGGCCCCTTGGTGAAGGCGAGCCGGGTCGAAACGGTCAAGGCCTTGCGGCGCGACAGGGCGAGCTGCGCCGACAGCTCGAGCGCCTGATGCAGGACTTGAAGGGCCTCGGCAATATTCCCCGCAGCCTCGATGGCGCCGGGCGGGCCATGGAGCGGGCCGAGCGCGCGCTCAGGGGCGAGGCGCTCAACCGCGCCACCCAACAACAGTCCCTCGCGCTCGATCGCTTGCGCAAAGGCGCCGAGGCCATGGCCCAGCAGCTCATGCAAGGCCTCGAGGGGCAGCTGGGCAATGCACAGACGGGCCGTGATCCGCTGGGGCGGCCGCGCAATGGGCTCGGCAGCAACCCCAACGCCCGTGTGGGCGTGCCCGACGAAATCGACATCCAGAGGGCGCGCCGGATCCTCGAGGAGCTGCGCCGCCGGCTGAGCGAGCCGACACGCCCGCCCATCGAGCTCGACTATCTCGAGCGCCTGCTCAAATGGTTCTAGGTTTGCTCTGGGCGCGCTCGCTGTTTGCGCGTTGAAATCTGACGGTCACCGCCCCGATCGCCGGGTACGCCCTCCCCACCACCGCGCGAAACCATCGCCCCGCCGCCCGGGCGCGCAGCAATGCGTGCGACATAATCCGCCGAGCGCATCTCGTTAAGCCTTGACGCCGTGCGGGCAAAGGCGAGCGCGTCGTCGGGCGGGCCGCACCAGAGCTTGTCGGGGTCCGCTGCGGCACTCGCCACCAGGCAAATCCGCTTGTCATAGAACGCATCAATCAGGTGAACGAAGCGGCGCGCCGGATCGCGCCTCTTGCGATCGAGCAAAGGGATGGCCTCGACGAAAACGGTGCCAAACTCCTGGGCGATGCGCAGATAGTCCCGGCTTGCCAGCGGCGCCTCACAAAGATCGGCAAAGCTGAAGCGCGCGGCATGCCCCGTGGCGAGCGGCACCCGCAAGCGGCGCCCCATGATTTCGAGCTCGCAGGGCGCCGGTGGATGGGGCGCATCACGTGTGAGGCGTTGCCACAGCTCGGCAATGCCCGCCTCCGCCTGGCGATCGAGTGGCGCAAAGTAGAGTTCAGCGCCCGCCAACATGTCGCGCCGATAGTCCTTGGCCGCTTCGAGCGCAAAAAGTTCCATGTGCTCCTCGATGAGCGCAATGAAGGGCAAGAAAAGTTCGCGATTGAGCCCCTCGCGATAAAGCTCGGCCGGGGGCGTGTTGGATGTGGCGACGATCACGGCACCATGGCCGAACAGCCCCTCGAACAGACGGCCGAGAATCATGGCATCGGCAATGTCCGTCACCTCGAACTCGTCGAGGCAGAGAAGTTTGGCCTCGTTTGCAATTTCCCGCGCAACATGGGGAATGGGGTCGCCCGGCACCTCCTTGCGCGCCGCCGCAATCCGGTTGTGGACCTCGGCCATGAATTGGTGAAAGTGCAATCGCCGCTTGGCCGCAAACGGAATGCTCTCGAAGAAGAGGTCCATGAGCATCGTCTTGCCGCTGCCGACGCCACCGAAGATATAGAGGCCACGGGGCACCGCGCCGCGCTTGCGCGTGAAATAGGCGAGCCAATCGGTCTTGACGGGGGGCGCATACCGCACGAGCCGGTTGGCCAGCAGCTCGAGTTTTTCGACGCCGAGCGCCTGCGCCGGGTCGGCTTTGAGCACGCCCTTTGCCAGACGCGCGCGGTAGATTTCGAGTGGCCCCATCTGACGCTCCTCACAACCCGAACCGGGCGCGGAGAGGGAGCACACGGAACCGCAGCAGTCGCGGCTCATCGGTGACAGTGGATGATTTCTTACGTTGCATCGTCATTCGCACCAGACAGGGCGAAGAAATTTTGCATTGCCACCAGTTGGAGCATCAAACTTCAGCGCCCGGAGCGATGCGGAGACGGATGGGCGCGGGCAGCCTCGGAAACGGGCTCGCCGACCGCGCGTTGCCGAGCTCTTTCAGCAATCTCATCGGCCGGAGCCTCTCGAGCCGTCGCTGCCGGCACACCACCGTTTTGGCGCGCAGTCCGGGCGCCGCGCGACGCTTCGGCCGTCCTCCCGGCCAAGGCCCTGGTGCCGCCATTTGGATCATGGGCCGGCA
>WGBL01000379.1 GCA_015494375.1 Hyphomicrobiales bacterium
CTGTCGGGCCCGCCCGAGACAGCGAGCCCGAGTGCGCGATAGCGCGCCAAGGGCTGGAAGAGGTGTTTGAGCTCGCTTTGCTCAATAGCCCCGGGATTTGGGGCCTCGGGGTTCGGGGCCTCAGGGTTTGTGGCCTTGGCGTTCAGGGTCGTCATGGCGGGCGGGGATAACGAGGCACAGATGAGCAACACCTACTGTCGAAGCAAACACGAGGGCCCGTACGTGAGGGCAAAGCGACCGAAATCGACCACGTGGGAGGTCTTGGCAAGGCTCGATCCTTAGTCCTCGCCCGGTTGCACTTCTGGCCGGCTTTGTTGCTCTGGCTGCCCTCTGTACCCTGGCCGACCTCTGTGCCGTCTCCCGTCGCCATGGCCCACACCACTCCGGCGCCACCTCGCACGCCGCACGCTCCCCTTGCGCCGCCGAACAGGTCGCTCCAGGACTGCCCCGGCAGAGCCCCGCCTTAAGCTAGTTCACCTCACTTCGCCGCCTCGCGCGATCGCCTACAGGCCGGCAACCACGCCCGCCTTGACCCCAATCCACCTCACTCCGCGGCATGCCCGCTTGCGATTAGCTCGCTCAGCGTCGCCCGCCCTGACCCAATCCACCTCACTCTGCGGCGTTGCGCCTTACAAGCCCGCGATTGATCTTGTTTTTCATGATATTGCTGGCGCGAAAGACAACGACCCGGCGCGGCGATATGACCTTGGCCTCACCGGTTTTTGGATTGCGGCCAAGGCGCTCGCCCTTCTCGCGCAAGCTGAAGGTGCCAAACGACGACAGCTTGACGGACTCTCCCTGCTCGAGGCTGGTGCAGATTTCGCCCAGTATATCTTCGACGATTTCCTGGGATTCGGTGCGCGAAAGCCCCAAGTTGCGAACGATTGCGTCTGCGAGATCGGCTCTCGTCAGTGTCTTACTACCCATTTACTCGATGACCTCCTCTGGACACGAGAGTGTCAAATGCTAGAACAGAGGCCGCGCGTGGTCAATCAAAAACCTCTCCAAACACCTGATTTTTTGGAATAAATTTCAGGGTGTTGCATTGTTTCGCCAGCCTTCGTCGAGGCCGCCGGCCGAGCGCCCCGCCGCTACCAGCGAATAAGCGCCGCCCCCCAAGTAAAACCACCTCCCATCGCTTCAAGCAAGACCAGATCGCCCTCCTTGATGCGGCCGTCCTCCACCCCCTGGTTGAGGGCGAGCGGGATCGAGGCGGCCGAGGTGTTGGCGTGGCGGTCGAGCGTGATGATGATCTTTTCGATGGGGATGCCGAGCTTGGCGGCTGTGCCCTCGAGAATGCGCTTGTTGGCTTGATGGGGCACGAACCAGTCGATCTCGTCGGCCGCAAGACCGCTTTCGACGAGCGTCTCTTCGATGACGCCCGAGATCTTGGTGACCGCATGGCGGAAGACCTCACGGCCGTTCATGCGCAAATAGCCGCTCGTGCGGCTCGTCGACGGGCCGCCGTCGACAAAGAGCTTGTCGCGATAGCGGCCATCGGTACACATGCGTGTCGACAGGATGCCGCGATCGTCGTTCGTGCCATGCTGGGGCTGGGCTTCGAGCACCACCGCCCCGGCGCCGTCACCGAAGAGCACGCAAGTGGTGCGATCCTCCCAATCGAGAATGCGACTGAAGGTCTCGGCCCCGACGACGAGCGCCCGGCGATAGGGCCCCGAACGCAGAAGACTGTCGGCGGTGGCGAGGGCGAAAACAAAGCCGGAGCAGACGGCCTGGAGGTCGAATGCGGCTGCCCCGCGCTGGATGCCGAGCTCGGCCTGGATGGTGGCGGCGGTGGCGGGAAAGGTCTGGTCCGGTGTCGAGGTGGCGAGAATGACGACATCGATATCAGAGGGGTCAATGCCCGAGCGCACCATGGCCTGACGCGAGGCGGCAATGCCGAGATCGGACGTAAACTCGCCGTCGGCGGCGATGTGGCGCTGGCGAATGCCGGTGCGCTCCCTGATCCATTCGTCGCTCGTGTCGAGCCGCTCGGACAGCTCGTCATTGCTGATGATGCGCTCGGGCAAATAGGCGCCGACACCTCGGACGACCGAGCGAATGACTGCCATTGTTACGGAAACTCCATGTGATCGCCGACCATTGTCGCAATCGCTGCTCGAAATACCTCCCGTGCGCCTTGTCGACGGTAGCGACTCTTGTGGCGCATGTCTTGCGTTCTATTTTCTCTTTATTTGGACATGCCAAGGAGCATTTGTGCTCATCGAGGTGCAGCCGCAAAACGCGCGAGACGTCGGCTCAGCCGTGCTCGCCGGCACCTCTCAGCCGTGCCGGCGGGCACATCTCAGCCGTGCCGGCGGGCAACTCAATGGCCCCTTGGTGCGGCGCTCAGCACGTTATGGGGCGTTCACTACTTGCGGTCAACCCATCCCGGCAATGCGCCGCCCGGTTGCGCTCTCGCTCTCTCCGGTAAGGGTGCCGGTGAGGGCCGCGAGGTCCTTGCGAATGCGCTCGATGAGGTCGGTCCGGCACATGTCGTAGCCGAGATCGATGGCGCTGGCAAAACCCGTGGCGTCGGTTCCGCCGTGGCTCTTGATCACAAGGCCGTTGAGGCCAAGAAAGAGCCCGCCATTGTTGCGCCGGGGATCCATCTTCTCCTTGAGGGCCCGGAAGGCGTCTTGGGCGAGAAAGCCGCCGAGCCGCGACATCGCGGAGCGATTGATTGCAGCGCGCAGATATTCGGCGATCTGCTTGGCCGTGCCTTCGGCAGTCTTGAGCGCGATGTTGCCGCTGAAGCCCTCGGTCACCACGACATCGGCGCCATCGTGGCCGATCTGGTCGCCTTCCATGAAGCCCTCATAGCGGAACGGCAAATCCTGCTCGCGCAACCAGGCGTGGGCCTTGCGCACCTCCTCGAGCCCCTTGACCTCCTCGACGCCGATGTTGAGCAGCTTGACCCGCGGCCGCTCGAGGCCAAAGAGGCCGCGTGCCATCTCCGCCCCCATGAGGGCGAAGTCGATGAGAAGATCAGCTGTTGCACCGACATTGGCGCCGACGTCGAGGACCACACACTCGCTTGAGATCGTCGGCCAGATGGCGGCGATCGCCGGACGGTCAATGCCCGGCATGGTCTTGAGGCAGAATTTGGCCATCGCCATAAGCGCGCCCGTGTTACCGGCCGAGATCATCACATCGGCCTCGCCGTCGCGGACTGCCTCAAGCGCAAGCCACATGCTCGAGACCCGTCGCCCCTGGCGCAGCGCCTGGCTCGGTTTGGCATCCATGGGCACAGCGACGTCCGTATGCACCACCCTGGCCTTTTCGCCGAGCCGTGGATGGCGCTCGAGCAGAGGCGCGATCTGCGCCTTGTCGCCGACAAGGGTGAAGGTGATGTCGGGATGGCGCACCAGCGCAAGCTCCGCCCCCGGGATGACGACCTCGGGGCCCTTGTCACCTCCCATGGCATCGAGCGCTATGACCGGCGGATTCTCCATGGCCTCTTAAGATAAGATCGCCTAGGTGGTTCGTTACTCAGGTTTGCCGCGCAAGGTATGCCGCTTGAAGCGAAGTGCGGGTTGAGTGGCAGGGCTGATGATCATCGCGCAGGCCGCTGCCTCTATTGTTATTCTCACCCCTCTTGCCCAGCGGGCCCCATGCTGCTCAGCTGGCCGCCTTGCACAGCTGCCCCCTCTGGCGCCTCTCGCTCTCCTGCCCCTTAGGCCACACGGCCATGTGCCCTGCGCGCCCGGCCACAGCAGTTACTCAGCGAATCGCTCGAATGTAACCGGTCCGCGCCTTTGCGTTCAATGCTCAAATGCTGGCGCCGATACGCCACCGCCCAATGCTCAGGCGCGCTCAAGCAAAGCGCACCGCCAAGACTTCTTTGTGCTTAATGCTCTTGATGGTCTTGTGCTCCACGGACTGCCCGCTCGCCGCCATGGGGTGGCTCCAACCGGGATTCGGCCGGCGGAAAGGCAAATTCGGCGCGCCTGATCGCTTCGAGCCCCTCGGTGCCGAGGGCCGCTAGTGCGGCTCGCAGATAGCCGCCGAGCGCCCTGGCGCGGGCGGCGTGGGCCTCGGCTGCCGCGCCTGGCGATTGTCGTGCATGGGAGGGCCAGCCGAAGACATTGCGCAAGAGCGCGGCCTCAAGTGCGGTGTCATCGGCGGCCGCGAGCGCCCTTCGATAGGCGGTGAGACGGCCGAGCAGAGCGCCCGCAGCGCGGCGCATCCTCTTGGGCACGGCGAGATCGCCCACCCCGAGGGCGCGCAAATCGTCATCGAGCTGGCGAAAGCAGGCGTCCATGAGCGCCTGGGCAAGCTCTTTCGCTTTCTCGCCGTGTTCGGAGGCTTCCAGTTGCGAGAGGCGCTCGAGGACAACGAAAAGATGCACAATCACCATCTCGAAGCGCCCCTCGAGGGTGTCCGCAACCCCGAAATCGCGATAGAAGGCAGGTTGCCGTGCCTGGGCCACAATGCGGCGATAGAGGTTTTCGGCGTCTCGGCGCGTGCGCCGCTGTTTGCTCAGCCACGCGCGCATGGGTAGGCTCCGCGGGTTCTCGCAATGGCCATGGCAACGCTCCGGGCGATGCCCTCTCTTGTTGCCGGTTTGGTTGTTGGTTGGTGGCCTCGCGGGAAGGCCAGGCGCAAGAAAACCGAGAGCAGGGGAATGCCGGGGCGCAGGGGCTCGCGGCCATTGCCAGAATCAGTGGTTGGGGCGAACAATGTTGGGGCTTGTTGTTTCATGGTGAGCTTTCTTGGGGGCGATGAAGCCTACTTTGTCGGCAAATGCAACCCTCGCGTTTTGTCGGGCTCTGGCGGGTTGGCGTTTGGGCTTGGTGCGGGCCCCATTTGATGTGGGGGTGTGCGGAAGGCGACGGCGGGCGGCCCCGGGCCTCTTACGCGGCTGTCTCTTATACACA
>WGBL01000380.1 GCA_015494375.1 Hyphomicrobiales bacterium
CCGATAACCAGCGTGGCCACCAGTTGCGCCTCGAGCTCGGGCCGTGTGCGCGAGGCGCGCATCGTCGCCTGAATGCGCCGCAGAACCCCTTCGATCGCCCGCCCGCGCCAGACGCGACACTGCTGGGTGAAGGCGGGGAGCTCTTTGAAAAACACGGGCGGCCGCAGGCCCTTGATGGCGGCCTCGAGCGACTGGCCGGCGGCACGCGCCACCTGAACACGGTGGAGGCGGGCGAAATGGCGCAATAGCGCGATCAGCAGCCCTTGCGGCGACTGCCCCGTGGCGATGAGACGCTCGAGCTCGCACAGCACCGGCCCCGTGCGGCCTTCGGCGGCGGCTGCGACCACCTTGCCGAAGCCGGCCTCACCGACATTGCCGACCACGGCCGTGACATCGTCGAGGGTGAGGGAGGCCTTGCCGTAACCATATAGGGCGAGCTTTTCGAGCTCGCTTCGCGCAAGCCCCCGATCGCCCCCGAGGAGGGCCACGAGTGCCGGTCGCGCATCAGGCGCGAGTGTGAGGCCGTAGCCCGCGAGCACCTCGTCGACAAGCCGCTCGATGCCCTTGGCATCGTCGCCATAGCACGCGATGGCAACGGCGCTCTTGCTTTCCTCGAACAGGCGGCGGAGTTTCGAATCGCGCTTGAGGTTGCCCGCCTCGACAATGAGAAACGCCGCATTTGCCCCCGGCCTTAGGAGCTCCTCGACAACAGCCGGCTTGAGCCGCGGGCCCGCCTTGAGGCGCACCACCCGTGCCCCCCCAAAGAGGGCACCCGTGCGCAGCTCGACAAAGAGCCGCTCGGGGTCCTCAGCGAGCGCGGCATCGTCGAGGCGGATGATCTCGCCGGGCTCGTGGCCGCCGTGGGCCAGCGCACGCGCCAGTGTTTCGGCATACTCGGCGACAAGCCCCGCATCGTTGCCGTGGAGGAGCACGGCCCCCGCCTCGGGGTCGGGGCGCTTGAGAAAGGCGGGCACTTGATTGGCGCGAAGGGCCACCATGGGGGTTCGGCTTTCAGTTCGCTGCGCGATGAATGCTGTTTGCCGCGTGATGAATGCGGTTGGGAGTTGGTTGATAAGGCACGGCCAAGGGAGGCTTAGCATGCCTGAGAGACGACTGGAATAAGAAGCAAGACCGGAATCAGAAGCAAGAATGAGAAAATGAGAAAGAATGAGAAGGCGTGCGGCTGGTGCTCAGACCGCGCAACTGAGTTGATAACGAATCCGCACCAGACACCTGGTTCCGGCCCCCGATTCGCCATAGTGGCCTAATCGTCACAGGTCACGCCCGAATCTCATCGTCACGCACATGCAACCTTTACTCTGCTCCCCGGAATGCGCTAACTCTGATCACGCTAGGTCAGCAGGCGGATGCTCAGCAGGCGAATGAATGGCATTCGGCAAATGCGGCAAACGCCTTGGGGGCCTGACGGTTCGAATGGCCCAGTGGGCCGGGAGTGCATCAGTAGCGCCGAGAGCCGAGAGGAGTGAGAGAGCCGGGGAGTGTCGGCGGCGTCGAAAGTCGAAAAGCGTGATCGACAAAGCCCACAACGTCATCGGCGATATCGCAGACAATCGGCGGGCATTGAGTTGTGAAGCGACCGGCGTATTCGGGTCTGAGCATTCGGGTTTTGGTAGCGTTTGTCCAATGGAGTGTGTGGTATGATCGGGGGACTGAAGAAGTCGACGAGTAGCCTCGCTATTCTGGCGGCGGCAGGTCTTTTTGCAGGTGGTCTGGCTTTCAGCTCGACCAGTGCGCGGGCGGCGGATCTGGGCGGCGATTGCTGCGCCGATCTCGAGGAGCGCGTCGCCGAGCTCGAGGCGACGACGGTGCGTCACGGCAACCGCAAGGTCTCGATGACCATCAGCGGTCAGGTCAACTCGGCCTTGCTGTGGTATGACAACGGCGAGGAATCCGACGTCTATGTGATTGACAACAGCGAGTCGGCGACCCGCATGAACATCAAGGGCAAGGGCACGATCAGCCCGGGTGTCACCGCCGGCTATCAGATCGAGTTCGACATAAAAGTCAGCGCAGCGGGCGGGGCGGTTTCGGAAAACGATGCCGATGATGGCGGCAATGGCGTCTCCCTCCGCCGGGCCGAGGTCTACATCAAGTGGGCCAACCTCGGCAGGGTCACCTTGGGGCAGGGTTCCTCGGCCGCCGATGGTGTCGTCGAGACGAGTTTCGTAGGCGCGAGCGCGCTGGCTGGTGTCGGTTATGGTATTTCGGTGGGCAACACCGGTGGCTTCACGGTATATGACACCATTTCCGGTGGTTATGTGATTGGTGGTGGTGCCTTCACGAACCCGAGCCCGCGGGTCACGTGGGGGGCGATCGGCACCGACCTCGATACCGGCCGCACCAACCGCGTGCGTTACGATTCGCCGACGATTGCCGGCTTCACCTTCTCCGCCTCATGGGGTGAGGACGACTATTGGGATGCCGCCGTTCGCTACGCCAATGAGTGGAATGGCATTCGCTTCGCCGCGGCCGCGGGCTACACCTGGGATGCCGACGACAATGGTGGCGTTGATGGTGGCAACAGCACCACCGTCTTTGGGTTTGGCTCTCAGTGCAACATCACCAATCCGCCAAGTGGCAACGGCCAGCCAGGCGACGGCCCGGGCTGCTTCGAGCAGGAGCGCTGGGGTGTTTCGGCGGCCATCATGCACGTGCCTTCGGGTCTCTGGGTCGCTGGCGGTTACTCCCAGATCGACTATGGCGTCGACGAGGCGTGGGCCGATGTCGGTGTGAGCGTTCAGAATAATTTTCTTTCGTCACCGTGGTTTTCATTGGCGGCGTTCGACGACACCGGCACACACTGGTGGGTTGCGGGCGGTATCAAGTTCCGCATGAACTCGCTCGGTCAATCCGAGATCACGGCCCAGTACAACGAGAACGACAACGTCGGCAATATCAATTTCGCAAACCCACTCCTCTTTGGCTCGACGATTTCGGGTCATGGCTTCGGCGGCTTCGATTACAACAGCTGGGGCGTCGCTTTCGGCCAGAACATCGATGCCATCGGTGGCCAGCTCTACATCGGCTATATCCACCACGAGGCAGAGTATAACGACGTTGCGCTGAGCAATTTCGCTGCGGCGGTCGCCGGTGGGTTCGCCGTTACTGAGACGCAGATCGACGCCTCGCTCGATCAGGTGGTTGCCGGCATGCGCATCAAGTACTAGGCCGAGCAGGTTAACAGCCAAAGCAGAGGAGACAGCCACCTCCGGATGCTTCGGAGGTGGCTCTTTTTCTGTGCCGCGCGAACGCCCCCTTCTGGGCGCCTGCGAACCAGGTGCACATGCGAATCAGGTTGCTCAGGTGGTTGCGGCGCACATGTCTGCCCATCGAACAGTGATTGGA
>WGBL01000381.1 GCA_015494375.1 Hyphomicrobiales bacterium
AAGCAAAAGAGAGCGAACGCAAACGCGAATGTGATTTCACTGGAACCGCCCCCCTCTCGTCACGCACCTGGCGGCTGGCAGGGGGTGGAGAGTGGGCCCAAGAAAAAGCAACAGAGAGCGCGGGCGACGATTCGCTCATGTCACCAAAGTTGAATTGGGGTTAGTGTGTCGCGCTCGTAACACTCTCTGGGCGAATGCGAATAGCGAGGTGATTCGGCTTGAAAATCGCCTCTGCCGATGGATGATCATTAGGCTATGGAACGCGCTGCATCATATGCTGCTCTCTTCAGTTTGCCCAACTGCCTCACCTATGTGCGGTTGACGGCGGTGCCGGCGATGGCGGCTTGCTTCTTTTTTCTGCGAGGCGATGTCGCCAACTGGCTTGCACTCACAATATTCCTGATTGCCGCGGTCACCGATTTTCTCGACGGCTACTTCGCCCGCGCCTGGCAGCAGCAATCCTCGCTCGGGCGCATGCTCGACCCCATCGCCGACAAGCTGCTTGTCGGTGTAGCGCTGCTGATGCTGGTCTCGCGGAACATCATCGGCGACTGGTCGCTCTGGGCCGCGATTATCATACTGAGCCGCGAGATCCTCGTCTCCGGCCTCAGGGAGTACCTCGCCGAGCTGTCGGTCGGTGTCCCGGTGACGCAGCTCGCCAAGTACAAGACGACCATGCAGATGCTGGCGATCGGCTTCTTGATCGCGGGGCCCGCGGGCGACAAAATTTTTGAATGGACGAGCGTCATCGGCCTCACGTTGCTTTGGGGCGCGGCCATCATCACGCTCTATACGGGGCTTGATTATTTCCGCGCCGCGCTCAGGCATATCCTTGAATAAGAGCCTTGTACGAGCTCTTGTAAGATGAGGCTTGAGAGCCGCCGCGCAAAGGCGTATGGGTTGATCACTGGCGTAAGGGTTGGGCGCTATGGCGATCAAGATTCGATACTTCGCCTGGGTGCGCGAACAGACCGGGCGTGACGAGGAGGAGCTCTCGCCGCCCGACGAGGTCGCGACCGTGGCCGACCTGATGGCCTGGCTCAAGGGGCGCGGGCCTGAGTATGCGGCCGCCTTCGCCAAGCCCGAGGTCATTCGCGCGGCCATCGACCAGAGCCATGTGAAGCACGATGCCCCCATCGCCGAGGCACGCGAGATCGCCTTCTTCCCACCCGTTACAGGCGGCTGAGCCGTCGATCGCCGATCGTCTTGATCGCCAATCTCCGGCAGCCAAGAGGCGTCAGCATGATCCGCATCCAGAAAGAGGATTTCGACATCGGAGCGGAAATTGCACGGCTCAAAGGAGAGCGGCGCGATGTGGGCGCCATCGTGAGCTTTACCGGTGTTGTCAGGGCCGATAACCACGGCGATGCCGCCCCCATTTGCGCCATGACGCTCGAGCACTACCCCGGCATGACCGAGGCCGAGCTCGCCCGCATCGAGGCCGAGGCCAGGGCGCGTTGGCCCCTCGTCGCGAGCACGATCATTCACCGGGTCGGGCGCCTCGCGCCGGGCGATAACATCGTGCTTGTGATCACCGCCGCCCGCCACCGTCGGGATGCCTTCGAGGCGGCGAATTTCCTGATGGACTACCTCAAGACCTCGGCCCCCTTCTGGAAGAAAGAGCGCGACACAACGGGCGCCGAGCGCTGGGTCGAGGCCCGCTCAAGCGACGATGAGGCCGCCAATCGCTGGCGGTGTGCAGCCGAGGGGGCGCGCGGCGATTGAGCGAACCAGAAGCGACACCCAGCACATCCGAAAACGGGCGAACCGGAAGCAAATCAAAGTCGTCACGATCAGCAAACCGTGGGAGTGCGCGCGTGAGCTCATCATCCTTTGTCATCGTGCGCGAGTCGCCCGATCGCGATGACGTGCGCGCCCTCATCGCGGCGCTCGATCGCGAGCTCGAAGCCCTCTACCCACCCGAAAGCAACCATCTCCTCGACGTCTCGGCCCTCATGGCCCCCGATATCGTCTTCCTTGTCGCCCGCGCCTGCCATGGCACGCCCCATGTCGCCCGTCGAGCTGGCCCCATATCCTCCACAGAGACAGGGGGGGCGGCGCTCGGCTGCGCGGCGCTTGTCCCGCAAGAGGCCGATGGCGAGCGCTACGGCGAGGTCAAGCGCGTCTATGTGGCCCCGCACGCGCGCGGCCAGGGTGTCGCCCGAGGCCTGCTTATGGCACTCATCGAAGAGGGACAGGCCCGCGGCCTCGGGCTCCTGCGGCTTGAGACCGGCATCCGCCAGCCCGCGGCCATTGCGCTCTTTCGCTCTCTGGGTTTTCGTGAGCGCGGCCCCTTTGGCGCCTATCGTCCCGATCCCAACTCCGTGTTCCTGGAGCGTGCGCCTTAAGTCATTGGGGGATGGCGTCGAATATACTGGCCCCGTCTGTTGCCGATGCAGAAGGCGGCGGCAAGAGCGGCGACACAAGAAATGATGCGACTCCCCAAAGAGCCTGATCGAGCCGCAACTTGGCTAAAGCTTGTTTCGGCCAGAGAGAATCAATTCTGTTTCTCGATTGGCGTGTGCGATCGAGCTTTCCCTCTTCGTCATCCCGCGCGCTCTTTCGTTTTGCGCGCGTCGCCCCTCCAACCCACGCACTCTTTAGCCTTGCGCGCGCCGCCCCTCCAACCCACGCGCTCTTTAGCCTTGCGCGCGCCGACCCTCCAACCCGCGCGCTGCAGCACGAAGTGGTGCGCCGCAGACACGGGATCAATTGCCGCGCGTGCCAGCAGTCGAGATTGCGTTCGTGGGGTGATCCCGGATCAGCACCGCACCATTCGCTCTCTTGCGTCCCTGTCCTCGCCTTCGGCTCGTCCCACGCCTCTTCCTTACTCCATGCTGCGG
>WGBL01000382.1 GCA_015494375.1 Hyphomicrobiales bacterium
GCGGCACCGTGATGGAGAAATACACCTTGCCGTTGGCAATCACTACCTCCGAGACGAGGTTAAGATCAACGATGTTGCCCTCGAGGTCGGGGCCCTTCACGCGGCGAAGCGCATCGAGGATGGCGGATTTATCGAGTATCTGGGTCATGGTTTCTCATTCAGCCATGGATGGATGGGGATGACGTGGTTGTGTGGTTCGTTTCGCCCCGAATGTAGCGATGTCGCGGCCGGGGTCAAGAAATCCCGAGCCCCCGGGTCGGGAAATATCGACACACCCCTCGCTCAGGTGCAGAGTGGCGTTTGCAGATAACAGGGGTTGGCGTTTGCAAGTGACAGGACATGCCGGCCTGAACGCATTCTTTGGCGCAAGGGGGGCGAGCACGTGCTAAGGTGCACGCAAAAAGGAGACCATTCGTCCCCAGCCTGGAGAGACCAATGAAAGAGTTCGAGGTCGCACCCGCACCCGACGATCCCCGCCTCACACAAGAGGTCGAGGGGATTGATCAGGAAGGCAACACCATTCGCACCTCGGTGGTGACCGAGCGCCCACTCACGCTGTTCCTCAACGGCCAGGAGATCGTCACCATGATGACGATCGGCGATCACCCGGAGCTGCTGGCGGTCGGCTATCTGCTCAACCAGAACATGCTGAGGCCCGACGACGAGATCACCGCCATCGACTACGAGGAGGACATCCAGACCATTGTGGTGCGCACGAAGCGCCAGACCGACTACGAGGAAAAGCTCAAAAAGAAGACACAGACCTCGGGCTGTGCCCAGGGCACCGTGTTTGGGGACCTGATGGAGGACTTCGAGACCGTCACCCTCGACCGCTCGGCCCGGCTGAGGACCTCCTGGCTCTATGCCCTCACCAAGAAAATCAACACTTGTCCGAGCCTTTATCTGAAGGCGGGCGCCATCCATGGCTGTGTGCTGTGCAAAGAGGATCGGCCGCTCCTTTATGTCGAGGATGTCGGACGCCACAACGCGGTCGACAAGATCGCGGGCCATATGTTCCTCAATGGCATCGCGCCAGAGGACAAGATCTTCTACACCACCGGCCGGCTCACCAGCGAGATGGTGATCAAGACGGTCAAGATGCGCATCCCCATTCTGCTTTCGCGTTCGGGATTTACGGCCTGGGGCGTCGAGCTTGCGCGCAAGGCGGGGCTGACGCTCATCGGTCGGGCACGCGGCAAGCGGTTTGTCGCCCTTTCGGGGCTCGAGCGGATCGTCTTTGATGCCGACCCCCACTATGTGGCCGAGGAGGACGCGCGCCATGTGCGCAAGGCCGCGCGCGCCGAGATGTCGAGTTAGCATTGGGGCGTGAAGCATATGACCGGAAATGCGGAGGTCACCGGCACATTGCTTGCGGGCGGCCTATCCCGTCGCATGGGCGGCGGCGACAAGGCGCTCAAGCCGATCGAAGGCCGGCCCATGCTCGCTTATGTCATCGCCCGCATGGCGCCGCAGGTGTGTCGTCTTGTAATCAACGCCAATGGCGATCCGGCACGCTTTTCGGCCTTTGGGTTGCCGATTGTCGCCGATCCGCTCGAGGGCCATGTGGGCCCACTCGCGGGCGTTCTTGCAGGGCTTCAATGGACGGCGCGGGTCGAGCCCAGGGCGCGCTGGACCGTGACGACGCCGAGCGATGCACCATTTTTGCCCCGCAATCTCGTCGCCCGCCTTTTGGCCGCCGCCGAAGGCGATGAACAGACAATCGTGCTTGCCCAGTCGGGTGGGCGCCTTCATCCCGTGGTGGGGCTCTGGCCGGTGGCCCTTGCCGCCGATCTCGAGGCCGCACTGCGCGACGGAGTGCGCAAGGTGCTCGACTGGACCGAGCGCCATAAGACGCGGACGGCGCAGTTTGCGCCCGAGGTCATTGGGGGCGAGGAAGTGGACCCCTTTTTCAATGCCAATCGCCCCGACGAGCTCGCCGAGGCGTGCAGGCTCATGGCCCTCAGCGCATCATCGGCCTGAGCCCGCCATCGCCTCGGTCCCCGTGCTTTCCCGTTGCGCTTTGACTTTGCGCTTTCTCCTTGCGCTTTGCCCTTGCGCCTAGTAGTGCCGATGAGGAGCGCCACATTGCCAAATGATGAGCCCATTGAGCCCATTGAGCCCATTGCCCGATGTCTGAGAACCTGCGCCCCGACGCGCCGCCCGTCATCGCCATCGTGGGCTGGAAGAACTCCGGCAAGACGACGCTCACGGTTCGCCTCATTGCGGAGTTCACTCGCCGGGGCTTGCGCGTGGCTTCGCTCAAACATGCCCACCACAGCTTCCAGATCGACGAAGGAGATGCCGACAGTGCCCGCCACAGGCGCGCCGGCGCCCGCCAGGTGGGCGTCGTGTCGGCGCGGCGCTGGGCGCTGATCACCGAGCTCGACGGCGCGCCCGAGCCCGATTTTGCGGACGTGCTCGGCTGGTTCGCCCCCTGCGACCTCATTATCGTCGAGGGCTACAAATCGCACCCCATCCCCAAGATCGAGGCACGGCGGCGCGCGAGCCGAACCCAGGTCCCGATGGCGCCCAAGGACATGATGGTGCTGGCGATTGCCGCCGACCACGAGGTCAAAGACGCGCACCGGCCGGTGTTTGATCTCGACGATATCGCGGGCATTGCCGATTTCATCACCGAGACACTGGGCCTTGAGGTGGGGCAGAGCACGGCGGCGGCTGATTGATGAGCGATTGATGGGAGCCTGAGGGCGCGAGCTGGCGGCGTCACAGACAGGCGGATTTTCGGATTTTGCTTTAGGATACTTGGCCGAGGATAAGCAACAGAAGATGCAGAAGATTAAGAAGATACATGGGTGCGGGCGTGCGTGTGGTGGGCCCGGCAGGACTCGAACCTGCAA
>WGBL01000383.1 GCA_015494375.1 Hyphomicrobiales bacterium
CGGCAAACGACGCCAAAGCGCACGGGGCCCGGATTTGCGGCGCCTCATGCCGGCTTGCTCTCATTTGGCGGTCCGTTGCCGCTCTCCTTCGGCGCCCCGTTGCCGTCTAGATTGGGGGCCGCCATGTCGTCTTCTTTCGGTGTCCCGCTGCGATCAGCCGATTGTGGGCCATCTGGCTCCGGCGCCCCGAAACCGCCGCCCGTCGGTGTCTTGATGATGATCGCCTCGCCCGCTTCAAGCACCGTCTGATCGCAGCCCTCGAGCCGCTCGATGGTGCCATCGCGGCGCCGGACGAGGTTCTCGCCGCATTCACCGGGCGCGCCCCCCATGAGCCCGAAGGGTGGCACCCGGCGATGGCTCGAGAGAATCGCACAATCCATGCGCTCGAGAAAACGGATGACCCGCAGCGTGCCGTCGCCCGCCTTCCAGCGCCCCCTGCCGCCCGAGCCGCGGCGGATCTCGAAGCGCTCGAGCAGCACCGGATAGCGCAACTCGAGGACCTCGGGGTCCGTAAGACGCGTGTTCGTCATATGAACATGGACCGCATCGGCACCATCGAAACCGGGCCCTGCCGGCGCCCCCGAGCAGATGGTCTCGTAATACTGATGGCGCGCATTGCCGAACGTCAGGTTGTTCATCGTCCCCTGGCTCGAGCCGAGCGCCTCGAGTGCGCCAAAAAGGCAGTTGGTGACGATCTGGCTGGTCTCGACATTGCCCGCAACAACGGCCGCGGGATAGGTGGGCGCGAGCATCGAGCCCTCGGGGATGATGAGGCGGATGGGGACAAGGCAGCCCGCGTTCATCGGGATGTTGTCCTCGACCAGGCAACGGAAGACATAGAGCGTGGCGGCGCGTGTGACGGGAGCCGGGGCGTTGAAGTTGTTGGGCTGAGCGGGGCTCGTGCCGGTGAAGTCGACCTCGGCCGCGCGCGCCGCATGATCGACCCGGATCGTCACCTCGATATGGGTGCCCTGGTCCATCTCGACGCGGAAATGGCTGTCCTTGAGCCGGCCGATCAGGCGGCGGACGTTCTCCTCGGCATTGGCCTGGACGTGGCGCATGTAGGCCTTTACCACGGGGAGGCCGAAATGCGCGACCATCCTGGCGATCTCCCGGGCCCCACGGGCGTTGGCGGCCACTTGCGCCTTCAGGTCGGCGATGTTGTTCTCGGGCGCGCGCGCCGGATAGCGGGCGCCTTCAAGGAGTGCCCGCGCCTCCTCTTCCAAGAAGCGCCCACGGTCAACGAGCTTAAAGTTGTCGATATAGACGCCCTCCTCCTCGATCACCGTGGCGCGCGGCGTCATCGAGCCCGGGGTGAGGCCCCCCACATCCTCGTGATGGCCCCGGCTTGCGGTGTAGAACAGAACCTCGGCCCCCGCCTCGTCGAAGACCGGCGTCACCACCGTGATGTCGGGCAAGTGCGTGCCGCCGTTATAGGGTGCGTTGAGCATAAAGACGTCGCCCGGGCGCATCTCGCCTCGCCGCTCACGGATGATCGTCTCGACCGAGCGGTCCATGGAGCCGAGGTGTACCGGCATATGGGGCGCATTAGCAACGAGCCGGCCCTCGGCATCAAAGAGCGCACAGGAGAAGTCGAGCCGCTCCTTGATGTTGACCGAGCGGGCGGTGTTCCTGAGCGCCTCGCCCATCTGCTCGGCGATCGACATAAAAAGATTGTTGAACACCTCAAGCAGCACCGGGTCGGCCTCGGTGCCGAGCGCCTCGCGCGTCTCGCGGGGCACTGCGCGGGTGAGCACGAGATGGTTCTTGGCGCTCACAGTTGCTTGCCAGCCGGGCTCGACGACCACCGTCTGGTGCTCCTCGATGATGAGGGCGGGGCCCTTGATGCGGTGGCCGGGCGCGAGATCGCCGCGGCGATGAATGCCCGCCTCGTGCCAGCGGCCTGCGGAATAGAAACGGCCCACCTCGGCGGGCTGCGGCTCACCGTCACCGCTGAGCGGGAGGTCGGGCTCATCGAGGCGAGCCCCGCCGCCGCTCGTCTCGACCTCGAGGGCCTCGATCACGACGCCTTTCTCGGGCGAGACGAAGCCGAACTGCCGCAAATGCGCTTCCTCGAAGCGCGCGCGCATCTCGCTCGCCTCCGCCAGGAGGACCGGAAGCGCGGTGTCGGTGCCGTCATAGCGCAGGTGGACGCGCACATTGGTGCGGGTGGCGGCGCGCTCGATGCCCTGGCGTGCGAGCTCGTCGCGATTGGTGCTGGCAAGCTCGTCCGAAAGCGCCTTGAGCCTGCTTGAGGCCTCCTCGTCAAGCGGCCTCTCGATCGAGCGCTGGCGGTTGGCGGTGACATCGGCAAGCCCCATGCCATAGGCGCTTAGGACGCCCGAAAGCGGATGGATGAGCACGGTTTCCATGCCGAGTGTGTCGGCGATCGCGCAGGCGTGCTGGCCGCCCGCGCCGCCAAAACAGGCAAGCGCATACGCCGTCACGTCATAGCCGCGCTGGACCGAGATCCGCTTGATGGCATTCGCCATGTTCTCCACCGCGATGCGCACGAAGCCGTCGGCGATCGCCTCGGGTGTGCGGCCATCGCCGATGGTCTCGGCAAGCTCGGCAAAGGCACGCGCGACGCCCGCCTTGTCGAGGGGCTCATCGCCGCGCGGGCCGAAGATCGCGGGGAAGTGCTCGGGCCGCACCTTGCCGAGCATGACATTGGCATCGGTGAGGGTGAGCGGCCCGCCCTTGCGATAGCAGAGTGGGCCCGGATCGGCGCCCGCCGAATCGGGGCCGACGCGAAAGCGCTCCTCGGCGAAATGCAGGATCGAGCCGCCGCCCGCCGCAACCGTGTGGATGCGCATCATAGGGGCGCGCATGCGCACGCCCGCCACCTCGGTCTCGAACGAGCGCTCATAGGAGCCCGCATAGTGCGAGACGTCGGTCGAGGTGCCGCCC
>WGBL01000384.1 GCA_015494375.1 Hyphomicrobiales bacterium
ACAGGCGGGGCGCGAAAGCGTGCTGCATTTGATGAAGTGACCGGTTGAAACTGCCGGAAGGGAGGTTTGGTTGATGAAACGCATTGCAATCTGGGGCGCATTGGCGCTATTCGCGCTTACTTCGGGGGTTGTCGCAACGCCGAAACCAGTTGGGGCCCAGGAACGCAATACCATTTACTTCCTTGGCGACTACGAGCGTTTCACGGTCGGGCGCAACCAGACTTGGCGGGCCTGCCGGAGAGCCTGTGGCCGCGATCCCCGTTGCCGTGCCTGGACCTTCATTCGTGCAACCAGGCAGTGCCGACTGAAATACTTCGTCGGCCCGAAGGCTGCCAACAATTGCTGCATCTCCGGCAAGCGGCCGCGCCCCGTCGGGCAATCGCGCCAGCTCTTCTGCTCCGACTACGCGGTCAAGGCGGTCGAGGCGCAGGAGCGCAACCTTGCCGAGCGCTGCGGCTATACAGGACCGCGCTGGAGCTCGAGTTTTGGCGGTCATTATCGCTGGTGTCTGCGTGCCAACCCGCGGCTGGCCAACCGCGAGACCGAGGCGCGCGCCGCCGCGCTTGAGCGCTGCACCAGCTTGGCAGGCCGTCTTCGCAAGGCCCGCTGCGAGCACTACACAAGGCTCGCCGTCGAGCAGTCACGCACCAACGAAAAGGCGCGCTGCGGATTTGAGGGGCCGTTGTGGAACTTGCGGCCGGCCTATCACAGGAGGCGCTGCGAGAACGAGCCCTTTGGCGTCACTCGCGACAAGTTCTTCGTGCGTGAGCGCCGGCTGCGCCGCTGCTTTGCCCTGGGCGGCAGCGTCAATCGTGACTGCCGGCGGTTTGCGCGTCAGGCGGTCCGTGATTTTGAACGGGCGGTGGCGAACCGCTGTGGCTTCGGCGTCAGCCAGCGCTGGAACGACATTCGGCGGCGCCACTATCGTTGGTGCGTCGATGCCAGCCCGCGCGAGCGCCGCCGGGAAGAGCGCGCCCGTACCCGCCAGCTCGAGCAGTGCCTGGCCCGCGCCAGCAAGCGCCGGGTCTGTAACGAATATGCCGACCAGGCGCTCGTCCAGGTTCGCCAGAATCGCGACAAGGATTGCGGCTTTACCGGGCCGCGCTGGCGGCTGTCACGCACCTATCATTTCAACTTCTGCATGGATGCGAGCCGTGCCGAGCGCGAGGCGGCGGCAGACGATCGCGCCGCGGCCCTGGAGCGCTGCTCGCTCCGGCTGGGCAAGCGGCGGGCATGCAACCGCTATGCCGACAAGGCGATGGCCGCCGTGAGCAAGAGCACCGACCTCGGCTGCGGCTACACCGGGCCGCGCTGGTCGGCAAACCGTCGGCGGCATTTCAACTTCTGCATGGACGCCACGGTGGCCGAGCGCGATGCCGAAGAGGCGCAGCGCGAGCGGGCCATCGGCCGCTGCGAGGTCAAGGCCGAGCGCTGCCGGCGCTATGCCCGCAATGCGCTTGCCCAGGTGCGCCGCGCCGAGGACGAGGGCTGCGACTTCACGGGCCCGCGCTGGAGCACCAGCCTCAGCGCGCATCAGAGCTTCTGCATGCGGGCAACGCCCGAAGAGCGCCGCGCCGAACGGCGTGCGCGGCGGCGCGAGCTCGACAGCTGTGTGGCGGATTTCGCCCGTTGCGGCACCTATGCCCGCGAGGCGGTGGCCCAGGCCAAGCGCGCCAAGGACCTCGCTTGCGGCTATACGGGGCCGCGCTGGAGCACGAGCCTTGCGGTTCATCTCCAGTTCTGCCGCCGCAACGACGCGGCCACCCTGGCCGACGTCCGGCGCTTCCGGGAGCGGCGTCTGGAGCGTTGCGAGCTTGCCCAGTCGACGCCCAGAGACCCCGCTTGCGATCGTTATGCCAAGCGCGCGCTGCGGGCTCAGCGGATTAATCTCGAGCAAGAGTGTGGCTATACCAACCGCATTCGCTGGTCGTCCGATTATGACCACCACTACAACTATTGCCTCGAGACCGATCGCCTGACCCGGCGCGAGCAGAACCGCCGCCGGCGTCGCGCGCTCGTCCGCTGCTCGCTGAGGAAGGGCTTTACGCTCGACTTCTAAGTAAGTTGGGCGGGGTGATACTGGGCAAGGACAGCGGTCCTCCACCAGGATGCCCCGGAAAAAGCGAGGACGACACAAGTAGAAGGGCCGAGCGCCAGATGGCGCTCGGCCTTCTTTGTCTGTCGCAGTCTTGTTCTCGATCGCTCGAGCGCCCCCTGCTCGCTCGAGCACAGGCCCGGACAGGCCCCGAGAAGCGGCCCCGCACTGTGCGGGGCGCATCATGTTTAGAGGATCTCGTCCACGGACACCCGAATACCGACCTTGATCTCGTGAGCTGTTAGGTCATCAAGATCGAGACGTGGATTCCAGAATCCAGCAACGTCCGCATGGAGCGAGTCGACCGATCCCATGTCGATGTATCGATAGCCGACATCGAGAACTACGCCATTGGTTATGCTGGCCGAGACGCCGGCCATGAGGGACCAGGCGAAGTTGAGGTCCTCGTCACCAAATTGCGGGTTGGGACTCGAGGGATCGGTTGAATGCACGGAATCCATCATGTGATATGCGAAACCGATACCGGCCCCGACATAAGGTGTCACCCCGCCCCAATCACCGAAATCGTAATAGAGATTGAACATCGCCGTATAGGAGCGGACGTCCGTGAAGATCGGGTCGTCGGGATTGGTGTTGATCGGAATGTGCCCTTCGAAGTGCTGTTGGCCTCTTATACCAAAGGCGAGTTCTGGCCGAAAACCGTCGCTACGCGCGCAACCGACACCAGCCTCGAAAAGCCATGTATCGTCGTAGGTAACGCTATCGAACTTCTCGTAGAGCACCCCAGCGGGAGAATAATTCCCGATATAGTGGGCAGTCGGATTGTTCGCCCAGCTATAGCCGACATCGCCCCGCACATAGCATCCCGCGGCCTCCTCGGCCATGGGCATGTCCTTCATCGAGCCGCCCCAGGCGGGGAGATCGGCGGCACCTGCCTGTGTGCTCGCAAGGCCGAAACTCAGCGCCAGTGCGGCCAAACCCAACTTGACTGTCTTGCTCATGAATCTACACCTTTGTTGCACGCCCCCGCTCTCTCGGCCCACGAGGGCAAGTGTTCCCGATGGCGCAATACTGAGCGCGTCAGGGTTAAATCTCGGTTAAACGGATGGGCGAATCGTGTCGAATTGACACGGCCCGCGTGTGCTTGGGGATTTGATTCTCATTCGTCCCCGTTCTGTCGAACATTGTTTTTTGTGCGCACATAAGCGGTTGCAGAGGCCGACGATCGCAGATTAGTTTGGGGATTGCGCATATGAAGGTCGCGCCAAGGACAATGACAAACCAAACCACGGGACGGGAGAAGCCATCGTGCAATTCGCCGACGGCGTTGCTGAGGCGGTGGGGAAAACGCCTTTGATCAAGC
>WGBL01000385.1 GCA_015494375.1 Hyphomicrobiales bacterium
GATGAGCGGTATGAACATGTCAATGGCGTAAAAGAGCCGCGGCCGAATATACTCCGTCTCCTGGCTGCCGGTCTTGACGCGATAGCATTTCGCGCCCTCGCGCCAGAGCAATATGAAAAAGAAGATGGCCACCGCGCCGACGATCCAGGTGACGATCTTGAGCGGCCGGTGGCCGAAATCAATCAGCACGCCGTAGAGCTCGATGAGCGCGATCTTTGACCAGGCCCAGAGAAAGCGCGTCGTGCTTTCGGCACCGGCCAGAATGCTGCTCTCAAAAAGCGCGGCCGTATCCGCAAAATCATCGAGCCGCGGCGCCGCCCGCTTCATCTCGTCAAGCCTCAACCTGGCGAGTGCGATCTTGATCTCGGTGGCATCACGCCCGACGCTCTCGAGCACCTTGACCACCTGGCCATAGCTCTGGGCCGAATCGATGCGGTTTCGGGCCAGCCAGGCGACCAGATCCTTGTCGCTCGGGGGTCGAAAAAGCACGTCTTCGGCCGTGACGGTGTCGCTGTTCTCGGGAGGCTCGGCCCGCAAGTCGCAACGGGCGCGGCCGTTGATCAGGCGGCTGTAGGTGACGTCGTGGAACTGAAAGCTCTCGGGCCACTGCGCAAGCTCGGAGTAGATCGAGCGCGTCTCGAGGCCGACGAACTGCCAGAGCGCGCGCGGGCCGTCTCGGACGAGGCGCCCGTCTTCATCGCGCTCGGACCAGTTGAGCACGATCGCGCCCTCCGAGCGCACGCCATTGAAAGTGGCCTCGAATACGTCGGGCTCGCGCCAGGCCGAGCGGAACCCGGGCCGTTCGCGATCGATATAGACGTTCTTGATGCACAGCGTGCCCGTAATCCGCTGCTCGTTGAGGCGCATGAAGCCATAAAGCGGGGTGCCCGAGCGGTTGCGACAATCGCCGTATCGCCACGCGCCCTCGCCGTCATTGCGCATGCGGTCCTCGATATAGCCGCGCACGGCCGCCTTGTCCGGCTCGCTCATTCGCCGGTACCAGCCCGGCCAGTGCTTCTTCTCGAGGTTCCAGGCAAAGACCTCGCCGGCGCGGGGGCTGAACGTCGCCTCCTGGATGATGAGGTTGCCGTGGATGGTGTTGCCGACAAGGGTCATGCCGCAGCGCAGCTCGGTGCCGTAGATGGAGATATCGGCGCCGATCGTGGCGTATTGCATGGTCAGATGGGTGAGCTTGGCGTTGCCGAAGTCGAGCTTGCCGGTGATTCGTGAGCGCGCCAGTGTCGTGTAGAGAAAGACCATTGTGCGGCGGGCGACGAAGCTCGCGTCAACGACAAGGTCTTGGCTCACGAGCGAGCCGATGGCGCTGTCGGAGAGAAAGAGCGAGCCTTCGATGCGCGTGCGGCGCAAGTTGAGCGTCTGGATGAGGTTTGCGTTCTCGATCGAGAGATTCTTGGTCGTGCGGAAGTTCTGAAAGCTCACGCGGCGGGCGAAATAGGATTTGTCGAGCACCAGATTGATGTCGGTGTGAATGTTCTCGAGCCGCACGGGTTCGCAGAATATGGCGCCCGTGATGCGCACGCCGATGGGCTTGATCTGGCGGGTGTAGCGGGGCTCGGACAGAATCTCGTTGAGAAACCTCGAGCGCAGCCGCCGGAAATGCCGAGGGCGCATGTCGAACTCGTCGATGGCCTCCTCGCAGAGCCCCGCTTCGAAGACATGGGGCCGGGCCGAGCGGCGGGGCGGGACACAGCGCGCGCGATAGAGATCGGCCTCGAGCCCCTGACGGATGCATTCCCAGGCGAGCACCTCGCCAGCAAGCCAATCAGAGCCAGCAAGCCAATCAGAGGGGGTGGCGCGCGGGGCTTCCACCGCGCCAAGGCCGGCGATGGCCGGCGAAACCACGGGCACCGGTGCGCACAACGCCCAGGCGACCGCTCCCACAAGGGCGCAAGCGCAAAAGCAACTAAAGCAGTTGGAGCGGCGCTCCATCCCCGGTCCCCTTTTTTGTTCTTTATCGTTGAGTTGTGGTTGCGCATTGTTGGGGCCGCGCGCGAGGGACGTCAAGCGTCCGCTCGCACTGCAGGAATGGGCTCGACCCGCCGCCCCTGTGTGCCCCCGCTGGCCCGCCCGGCCGCTTGCAGCCCCGTTAACCGGTACGCGACGCGAGAGCGGCAGAGCCCCGGCTTCGTGTGTTAGTTGTAACGCGCCGAATTAAGGGCAACCGAGCAAAACGCGCAACAGCCAGCAAAAAGGGAGAACCAAAATGGCCGTTCACAAGGTGATTGAGATCATGGCGCAATCGAACAAGGGCTGGGAGGACGCCGCTCAGACTGCCGTCAAAGAAGCCGCCAAGACCGTCAAGGGCATCAAGTCCGTCTGGATCAAGGACATGTCGGCGGAGGTGAACGGCAAGGGCAAGATCACCAAGTACCGCACCAACTGCAAGATCACATTCGAGGTCAAGAGCTGAGACAAGGCCCGAGGGAGGGGGCGGCGCACCGTCCTAATAAAGCCGCGTTGTGAAAGGAGCCATTGGATCTTTCACTCGCCATCGAGGGGCAGCACCCCCCACCGCACCTCAACGGCACCGATTTCCAAAAACACTGGGCCTCGAAGACTGCACTGTGGAGCGGAAGACGTCTCCGCTCCGCACGGATGCCCTTGCGCCATCACTGGCCGGAAAGGCGTCGCCGCCAGGCACTGAGCTCGAGGGCGCGGTACGCGGTCAGCCGCAACGAGCACCACGAGCCGGTGCGCTCGGCCAAAGCGGCATCGGAAAGAAGCGCATAAGCCAATCGGCAGTTCTCTTGGTGATATGCTCGCCACAGGGCTTGTGAGCGGGCGAGGGCCGTGCGTTTTTTCTCGTCGCTGATAAGCGCCTTGAAGGCTCTAAGCTCGCCATTCATCAGGCCGGTCCAAAGGACGAACTCGCGCTGGGTGCATTCGACCTGATCGGGCTGTGATCGCATGTCTTCGCGGCGCTGACATGGTCTGGCGAAGCGGCCGATGCAGGCGGTGCCGGTACGCCCCGCGGCAATCTCCTCTCCGACACAAACGGCAATGACCCGGTTCGACTGGTTGGCTTTCTCGGCGCTGGCCGCGCCCATCTGGTCCTCGCCCTTTCCACCGAGCCAAAGCAGATAGGCGGCGAGCACCGCCATCGGCAGCGCCATGGCGAATCCCCGACACGAGGGAGAGAGGAATTTGAGGATTCTCGACACGTATGGCCTCCCGACGCACTTCCATGCGACCTTCCCCCCCTTTACAGTCCCCCCTTTAC
>WGBL01000386.1 GCA_015494375.1 Hyphomicrobiales bacterium
CGAGGGCCGTGCGGGCACGGGCGCGCTGGGTGCGCAGCCATTCCCTGTAGCTCATGCCGTGGCGCCGGCGAAACGCCTTTTCGGCAGCCCGCTTACGCTTGGCGCGCGCGAGGCGCGCCTTCGCGACCAAGAGCTTGCGATGCTCGCTCCTGGTGAAACAGCGCTCCTTGCCGTCGAGCCCCTTGTCGCAGATGCGTGGGCTCGCACAGTAGCGCCCCTTGCCGCTCGGGCAGGCCGAGGCAGCTTTCGGCGCGCAGCCACCGAGTATGCATTTCTTCTCCCTCGGGCAGCTGTGGCGCTGGCCCGCACAAGGCTTGTGGCCCATGCGCACGCAGCGCGTTCCGGCTCTCCAATACCCCCGCGGGCAGGACCGGCGCACTCTCGGGCGATGGGAGCGCCGAGGGCGCGCGAATGGGCAGACGATCCGTCCCGCCGCCATGTCGTAATTGGCAAGCCCCCCGCCCGGGCAGCGACAGACCATGCCAAGCCCCCGGCTCGCCCATCGCCCGGGGCAACCGGAGGGCAGCATTTGCGCTCGTGCCTCTGAGAGGATGGGAAGTAAGGCAAGGGCAACCCCAAGTCTGAAGGCGAACTTTCGCGCGACGAACCAAAACTTGAGACCATGTGATGGGAGGGGATTCTTCACAATTACCTCTCCCCGAACAGCTCCACAATTCAGTTGTTCCGGTGAACATTGCATAGAGTGGGTGCGACTGACAATAGGAACAATCATCCCGAGGTTGAGACCCCGACCTCCACCCGCTTTGAAGTTGTTCTGCGCCCTGCGATCTGTATGCGCATCATGGACTGGCACTGACCATCCCGATAGTATTGTCGAAGGTTTGACAAGCAGGCGCACCAAATACACACGCTTGCCGCCGGCGCGCGCCGAACAAGTTCGCGCCGCTTGCCCGAAATCGGATCCGGAAGCTCAAGGAGACCGCCCCCGAGCCGGCCCGCACGGACAAGGCGACAAGGGAAGAAGGCCAGAAGTGATGCCGACCCCGCAAGCGTGATGGGGCGATCGTCTGCCTCACCGGCTCGACCGAGCGCCTGGCGCCCGTTGCCGATCTGCTCTTTGGTTTCGAGAACATGCTCAGGATCACCCCTTCGCTGGATTTGAAAGGTTGAGAGTTGACGCCGTGCCGGCCGGGGGCGATATCGCCTGCCGATCTATCGCTTTGCAGGCAGCGCCATCGTTCCCTTGAAATGGTAACCCAGGAAAGAAAAGCCGTCGGCGAAGGACACGATACTGGTCTTGTCTAGGTTGAGGCGCAGCCCTCTCTCGGCAAGCAGCCCGGCCAAACGCGCACGTGCCCACCGCGCTGCCCCTTCGCTGCGCGTCACCAAGACGAGGTCGTCGGCATAACGCACCAGGCGCACCTTGCGCGAATGGATCGCCTTGTCGACCGGATCAAGATAAAGATTGGCGAGCAGAGGTGAAATTGGGGCGCCTTGCGCGATACCGACGCCGCTGTCGCTGAAAGTGGAGAGCCAGGCCTCGACAAGCGCCATGGTCGCCGGGCATGGCACCAGCGCCGAAAGCTCCGCCAGCAGCCGCCCGTGCTGCACCGAGCCGAAGTAGTCGGCGATGTCGGCATCGACAACCCACACCCCACCCCAATAGCGATAGGTGAGGATACGCGCCACCGCGTGCTCGACCGAGCGCCCCCGCCGATAGGCAAAGCTCGCATCCGACATGAGCGGATCGAGCAGCTCATCGAGCACGAGTGCCGTCGCACTCTGGAGCACCCGATCTGCAACGCCCGGCACGCCGAGCAAGCGGGTGCCGCCGTCCCGCTTCTTGATGGCAAACCTCTTGAGTGGCTGTGGCCGATAGCGCCCGGCGCGCACGCACTCGGCCAATCGGGCGAGGTTCCTCTCGAGACGCAGCGAAAACGCGGCCAGGCTCACGCCGTCGCGCCCCGGCCCTCCCTTGTTGGCGCGCACGCGCCGCCAGCCCTCGCGCAACCGTTCGGGGCTCAGGATTTCCTCGATGACGAGACGTCCACCCGAAATCATCAGGCGGGGAGGAAGCGGAGCATCCATTGCCATGGCGCGCGGTTTACAACGAAGCCGGTGCCAACGTCTCACCTGGTAACGTTACCATTCCTGGACCGCACGCATCGCCTCACCATCTGCCATGGCAACGCTCACAAGCAGTCGGGGAGATTTGACCATGGCATCGCTCGATCAAAAGCCCGGTGCGTACGAGCCGGACACGACAATCCGCGAGATTATGGAGCGCGAGTTGGCAGGCGGCCCGCTCATACCGGCAAGTGTTGAGAAAGCCGAAAAAGGCGAACAAGACGAGAGTGACAAGGCGCCGATGGATGCCCGTGCGCTCGGCCGATCTGGCACGCGGCGGCCGGAAACATCCGGCACCGATCTCCTCGCGCCCGCCCGCCGCGCGCTCGCGCCCATCGAGCGACTCGAGGCGGATTACCACGCCGCCAGCGCCCGCCTCGCCGAGGTCGAGAAGAGCGAGTTGGCGGGTGTCTGGCGCCTGCGTCTGGCCACCTATCGTGGCGTGCTCCTCCTCGCCGGCGCCGGCGTCGGCCTCGCCACTTATCACGTGCTCGCCAACGCCGATGTCGGCATTTTCGGCGCCCTGGCGGCCCTCGGCATCGGCGCCAATATCATGGGGCTCGCCCATCTTGCGGGCGGCTGGGGGCGGCGCGTGCAAGGCGCCTGGTCCGTCTGGCGGAAGCTGGCGGCGACGTTGCTTGCGGCCGGCGCCCTCGCCGAAATCCTCGCGCTCGCTTATGTCATTTGGCTCGCCGGTGGCGGGTCCTGGGGCTGGGCGGCAGCGCTCCTTGGCGGCTCGGTGGTCGTAGCCGCCGTCGCCTCCTTTCTCCGCCACCACCCGAGCCCGCGCATCGAGCGCCTGCTCGAAGACCAAAGCGAAGCCAAGGAACGTCTTGTGGCCGGCAAAGCCCGTCTCGCCGCAACACTGGAGGAGGCCCGCACGACCTTCGAGCGCGAGACGCAGCTCATCGAGCAGGCCGGCGGACTGGACGGTACTCTCGCCAGTTCACAAGAGTGGTGCAAGAGTGGCAAACGAAACCGTAAATCGTGGCAGCCGCGCACTTGATGGGTGCTCATCGGGCCCGGTGCGGCGACCTCGACGCCTTGTCGCGGCAGGCGTCGGGCGACGGCACGTACCGATGTGTCATGGGGGCAAACGGGTTGCTCTCGGCCCCCTCATAAGGTA
>WGBL01000387.1 GCA_015494375.1 Hyphomicrobiales bacterium
GTACCGATGGCACAACGTTGTCGCCCCGGAAGAAATGCGGCCACCGCCGCTGCCGGCAAGCGCGCCGTCCATCCGCATTTCTTTCCGGGGGCCATGAACACCATGCCCCTGAGAGGTTCGGGGTTATGGGTCCCCGACAATCCCGCGGGGCCAAGACGGCGCAAGATGGCACCCGCAGCGGCCGCGGGATTTCGGGGACGACAGCGCAGCGCACCGCGCCCCCTTTCTGGTTTCTGGCATCTGCCCCGCCGGCTACCGTACGCGTGACGACGGGGGACGGCTACGCCGCGCCTGAGCCTTTCGCGCCCGGCTTAACCCAAGTGTCGGCAAGACACGTAGCCCGATTGGGAAAAGCAGCCCCAGAGCGTCGGCTCAGCGCTCAGACCAAAACGCATCTCGAGACCGGCTCGATCGATTCGACCTGGCCAGAGCCAGTGCCGCCTGCCCGCGGTACCAGCTCTTTCGTGCTGACCTTGCCCGGGCCCTGCGCCGCCCCTTGCGCTTTGCCCTGCCAGGGCGGACCCCCGCCGTGGGCGCCGACTGCGCGCCGGGCCCGCCAGCACCTGGCTTGGCTACCGCTTGGGCTGGCGCTTGCGCGCTGCTCTCTGCCACGGTCCGCTGGCCCGCCTTAGCCCCCTCGGCATCCGCCAAAAGGACCCGCTCGGCCTCAGCCAGCCAGGCAAAACGCCTCTCGCCCAAAGGCCCCGGCCGTCGTGACCGATCGGCCCGCTCAAGGTGCTCGGCAAGCCGCACCAACATGTGCCTGCGGCTTTCGGGCACTGGCGGCGCTTGGCGCAGCCCCGCGTGGCGCCTTCGCCTCGCCTCGCGTTTGGCCAGTCGTTGATGGAAACTCCGGGCGAGCGCCGGCAACGGCTCGAAGCTCTGTTTGGGAACGATATGAACAACTTTGTAGCCTTTTGCCTTGAGCTGCTTGAGCAGGCGCGGGATTGCGCTCACTGTCGTTTTCTTGATGTCGTGAAAGAGAATTATGCCCTTGCCCCGCTCGGCCAGCTGCCGCATGACCGCGCGCACCATCCTGGCCGCGCTATACCCCCGGGTGTCACCCGATTCGATATCGATCGAGAAAATCGTCACCTTGCGTTTGGCGAGATACGCCTTGAGCGCACGGGTCTCGTGCAGATAGGGAAAGCGGAAGAAGGGCGCAATGGGGCGGCCGATGACGGCCGAGAGTGCGGCCATCCCCTTTTCGATATTGCTTGTGCCGCGTGCGAGGCTGAGGCGGGCGAAATTGGGGTGGTTCCAGCTGTGCGCGGCAATGGTGTGGCCGCGCCGTGCCACCTCGCGCAGTGTCTCGGGCCACGCCATGGCCATGGAGCCCACCGAAAAGAAGGTCGCTTTGGTGCAATGGGCATCGAGCGCGTCGAGAATCCGCTCGGTCCGCCCTCGATAGGGCCCATCGTCAAAGGTCAGCACCACCTCCTTGTCGCGCAAGAGCCCGGTCTCGCCGTAGTTGACCGAGCCATGCCCCCGGGCGCTTTCGGTGTCGATCTCGATCGTGCGCGCAACCCCGAGGGCCTTCTCTGGCGATCGGCACGCCTTTTGGTGGGATTTGCGTTTGTGCTCGCGGTGCGTGGCGCGTCGGCGTTGGGCCTCTTGTGGTTGGTCCTTCCGCTCCTCGGTCTGCTGCCCCCCGATCTGCCCGACATGGCTCTTACGGATCGAGGCGGCTGTCGAGGCCGCGGTTGAGGCTTTGGAGTCTTCGCTCTTGCCAGCGTAGGCAAAGTCGGCGAAGAGCAATCCCAGAGATGCCAAAAGCAACGCCCGCAAGACCAGAGGAGCCCCCGGCGATACCAGCGCCCCCTTCCGTAGCGCCCCCTTCCATAGCGCGCGCTTCGACAACGCCTCCTTCGGTAGCGCGCGCTTCGACAACGCCTCCTTCAGCAGTACCCCTTTGCCCCGCGCCCCCTTCGGCAGCGCCGGAATATCTGTCGAAACCCGCGGGAAGCGCGTACCCGCGCAATGCCCCCCGCGGCGCGAAACGCGCCAAAATCTTGTGACACGCAACAAACCAGCCCCCAGCCCGGAAGTTGTTCCCGTCGCGCACTATGGCTACGCTCGAGCGCCAAGGCAAGCTTTCCTGGCCATCGCCTCCCGGCTTGTATCGGGTTTTTGCACTTCGTGTGTCCAATCGATCGCAGGTGTGCTAAGCAGCGCTCCGTAGCAATCTCCGGGAAACCAATTCTCAATCGCTGAAATCCGGAGGCAGGGTCGCCGGCCCTTGCTCCGCCGACGTTGGAGTGCGCAGCCATGGAGGATGCGAGCGAGCAAGCGCGCGCCCTCGACGAGGAGATCACGGCCGATCAGGCGCTGCTACGCGCCGTGGAGGAGGCGCTCGAGGCGGGCGACGACAAGGCGCTGCATGACCTCGTCGGCGATCTGCACGAGGCCGACCTTGCCGACCTTCTCGAGCTTCTGCGTCCCGATGAGCGCACCGAGCTCATCAGGCGGCTCGGCCGTGACTTCGAATTCGGCACCTTGAGCGAGCTCGACGAGTCGGTGCGCGATCAGCTCGTCGAGGCGTTGCCCAACGCCCAGCTCGCCGAGGCCGTCCGCGAGCTCGATTCGGACGATGCCGTCTACCTGCTCGAAAACCTCGAGGAGGATGAGCAGAGCGATATTCTGGCGCGGGTTCCCGCAGGCGAGCGCGCCCAACTCGAGCGCAGCCTCGCCTATCCCGAGGACTCGGCGGGCCGTCTCATGCAGACGGAGTTCGTCGCCGTGCCGCCCTTCTGGTCGGTCGGCCAAACGATCGACCACTTGCGCGAGGCCGACAATCTGCCTGATCGGTTTTCCGCCCTGTTCGTGGTCTCGCCCACATTCCATCTTCTTGGCGAGGTACCGCTCGATAAGCTCTTGCGCACACCACGGCCGGTGGCCATCGAGAAGATCATGGAACGCGACCTCCGGCCCATTCCCGTGACCACCGATCAGGAGGAGGTGGCGCGGCTGTTCGAGCGCTATGACCTCTATGCCGCACCCGTCATCGACGGCGACGGACGGCTGGTTGGTGTGATCACCGTCGATGACGTGGTCGAGGTCATCCAGGAGGAGGCCGACGAGGATATCAAGCGATTGGCGGGTGTTGGCGACGAGTCGCTTGCCGACAGCATCCTCAGGATCGCCTCCGGCCGCTTCCCCTGGCTCCTTGTCAATCTGGCCACCTCGATCCTCGCCTCGCTTGTGATCGGCCTCTTTGATGCCACCATTGCGCAGATGGTGGCGCTTGCCGTGCTTATGCCCATCGTCGCCTCGATGGGGGGCAATGCCGGCACGCAAACCATGACCGTGGCGGTGCGGGCGCTGGCGACACGCGAGCTCGGCTCGGCCAACGCCCGCCGCATCATTGTCCGCGAGACGCTTGTCGGCCTGCTCAACGGCCTGGCATTTGCCCTTGTCATGGTGGTGGTGGTGCTCGTCTGGTTCGGCTCGGGCCCGCTTGGCCTGGTGATTGCGGCCGCGATGGTGATCAACATGCTGGTTGCGGGGATCGCCGGCATTCTCATTCCCATGCTTCTTGACCGCATGGGCATAGACCCGGCCGTTGCCTCCACCGTCTTTCTCACCACAGTCACCGATGTCGTCGGCTTTTTCGCCTTTTTAGGCATTGCCGCACTCTGGCTGGTATGAGCCGCGTTTGGGAGCTCGGAGTTGGCGTTCATCGGCTACGGCATCGCCGCGCATTTGCATGACCCAACATTTGGATTGTGGATTGCCCAGCCAGGATGTGCTGTACCAAGCGGCGCATCTGCGGTGCCCGGCACGTGAGGCAACCAGCACTTGATGTGCTCAGAATCTGCAACGCTGAACATTTGCATTGCTCAGCACCCGCGCTGCTCAGCGTTTGTAGCGCCAAGCTGGCAAAGAGCCGGAGGGACCGGCAATGGTGCCAAGGGCGTCTCCTTGCTCATTCCGCCCCAGGGGCGGCGTCGTCGGGCGCGGCGCTCTTCTCAGGCACCACGCCTTGCTCGCAATAATGCTTATAGAGGATGGAAATAATGTCCTTGGCGAGCGTGTCGGTGAGCGAGTAGTAGGCGAAATGGCCGCGCCGCTCGGCCTTGACGAGGCCGTCGAGCCGCAGCCGGGTGAGGTGCTGCGAGGTCAGGCTCTGGCGGGCGCCGATGGCCTCACAGATTTCTGTCACCGTCTTCTCTTTCTCCATAAGAAGGCAGAGGATCATAAGGCGATAAGGGCTGCCGATCGAGCGCAGCAGCTCGGCCGCCTCCTCGGCTGCCGAGCGCATGGAGTCGAGCATGCCCTCCTCGAGATTGCTCGTCACAGCCGTTTCCTGAGCTTCGGCGACCGCCATGCCCATGCTCCTTCTATCGTTCAAATCAATAAGATAAGATATTTGTATGCTTGTATCTTTGCAAGCGCCCGCCCCACCAAAACGGTTCAGACTTTGGGCCCATGAGAGCCCTTATGCAAGTGTGGCGTGACTTTGTGGCCACACAAGAGCCCGCCCGCCCGTCTTATCACGGTGCATTAACCAATTGAATGGCTTTGGCAAATTAGTTTTGGCGCTGCATCTTGTCGCAAACCTGTCACAAGAGTGCGGCGAGGCATGAACTCGGCAAGGGTTGTGGCGCGCAGCAACCTGTATGGGCAGAGCCGGACCCCCCGAGCTCAGATCGCGCCACTGCGATGAATGCGGCAACCTGCGTGGGCGGAGGTGGAGCACCGCGGCCGAGGGCCCAGCCAAAGACTCAGCCCAAGCCCCAGCGGAGCGCGGACAAAGACAATGCCGAAGACGAAGACAATGAAGTCAATGTTGTGATTAGACAGCGCTGCGATTGTTGTGATTCGGCGTTGGTTGACGTTTGCGTCAACCAAGCCTAAGTTGCATGCGGTCGTAGCGTATGGCGCAAGCTCGCCTGGCGCGGTGGCGCGCTTGCCACACCGGACCCACAGCGAGCCGAGTTTTGCGTTCGCCGGCGATCGCAACGGCGCCCGTTCGAGAGCCCCTGGGGCCTGAGATAGCCCGAGATGGCCTGAGATGGCTCGAGATGGCCTGAGTTGGCCTGAGGCCTGGCGTAGTTGAGGCCTGGCGTAGTTGAGGTTGGCGCCAGGCGGAGTTCTGGCGGAGTTAAGGAGGCCAAGAGATGATGGCGAGCCTGATATTTGTTCTCATCGTGGTGGTGGCGATTTTTGCGCTTGCCATGTGGCGGGCGCCGCTCTGGGCCTGGGGCGCAGGGCTCGCGCTCGCAACACTCGCCTTCAAATTGGGGCTTGCCGAGGGCACGCTCGCGGCCCCCAGTTTTTCGGGCCTTGCACTCCTGGGCTGGCTGCCGGCGCTCATGGTGCTCGGCCTTTCGGTTCCGGCCCTCCGTCGCGCCCTTGTCGTTGCGCCGGCCTTCGAGATGGTCCGCAAGGTGTTGCCGCCGGTCTCAGAGACCGAGAAGCAGGCGCTCGAGGCGGGCACCGTGGGCTGGGATGCCGAGCTCTTCTCGGGCCGGCCCGACTGGTCGAAGCTGGCCGCGGTGGCGCCGATCGAGCTCAGCGAGGACGAGCGCGCCTTTCTCGACGGTCCCACAGAGGAGCTCTGCCGCCTCATCGATGACTGGCAGATGCGCCATTTCGAGCGCGAGATCCCCCCGCACATCTGGCGTTTCGTCAAGGAGAAGGGCTTTCTCGGCATGCTCATATCGAAGGAGCATGGCGGGCTGGGCTTCTCGGCCCAGGCGCAGTCCCTCATTCTCGGCAAGATCGCCTCGCGCAATCCCGAGGTGGCGACCATCGTCATGGTGCCCAACTCGCTCGGGCCCGGGGAGCTCATCGAGAAATATGGGACTGATGCACAAAAAGAGCATTATTTGCCGCGCCTTGCCCGCGGCGACGAGATCCCGTGTTTTGCCTTGACGGGCCCGACTTCGGGCTCGGATGCGGCCGCCATGCGCGACATCGGCATCGTTTGCAAGGGCGAGCACGAGGGCCGCGAGGTCACGGGCATCCGACTGACCTTTGAGAAGCGCTATATCAC
>WGBL01000388.1 GCA_015494375.1 Hyphomicrobiales bacterium
GATGACGAGTCTGGCGCCTGATACCTGACACCCGACACCTGAATCTGACACCTGACACGTGACACCTGACACCTGGCTCTGGCTTCGCCCCACACGGCCCGAGAGCTACGCAGGCGAGGATGACGTTTGGTGGCACGCCGCGCCCTCCTCAACGTTATCGCCGGCTCTCCGCATTCGCGGGCACAAGCTCCGAGCCAGTGATCCAAATCGAAGGGCCGCAATTGTCTTTGTGTGTTGCCCTGGATTGCCGCCTCACCCGCGGCAATGACGTGTCTCTTGTCTTTGGGCCTCTGCACTAATGTCTTTGGGCCTTTGCACTAAGTCGGGCCGCTTTCGGACCGCTGGCTGCGGCCGTTCTTGGGCAGCCAGGTGACGGCTTTAAGCCCCCCTTCTTTGCGGCCGAGAAGCTCGAGCCTGCCGCCATAGGTCTCGAGAACATCCTGCGCGATGGCGAGGCCGAGGCCACTGCCTGAGCGGGCGCCGTCGAGAACCATGCCGCGCTCCTTGGCAATCGCAATGCCCTCTTCCGGGATGCCGCAGCCATCATCTTCGACACTCAGACAAACGCCATCGCCACGCTCCTCGCAGCGGAAGACGACTTCGCTTTTCGCAAACTTGCGGGCGTTGTCGAGTAGATTGCCAAAGACCTCGTCGAAGTCCTCCGGGTCGAGATCGACCGCGATCCCGTTGGGAACATTGCTCTGCCAGCGGATTTCATCGCCGCGCGGCAGCCGCTTCATGGCCGCAAAGAGGCGCTCGACCGAGGACTGAACGCGGGTCGCGACCGCAAGCCCGCCGGTCCGGCCGCGCGCGCGTGTGCGTGCGAGCTGGCGCTCGACGAAGCGGCGCATGGTCTCGATCTGGCTCTCGATCTCCCTTGCCGCCTCGATCTGACCACGCTTGCGCAAGTTGCGGCTTTCGGCTGCGAGGATCGCCAGCGGCGTCTTGAGGCCGTGGGCGAGATCGCCGGCGCGCGCGCGCGAGCGCTTCATCGATTGTTCTTGCGCCTCAAGCAGCGCATTGAGCTCGCCCACGAGCTGCTGCACCTCGGCCGGGTATTGCCCCTCAAGCCGGCTCTTGGTGCCGAGCCGCATCTCATTGAGGCGCTCACGCAAGTGCCTGAGGGGGCTCAAGCCGACAGTGATCTGCAGCCAGGCGGCGATAACCAGAACGACCGCGAGCACTGCCAGCGAGAGGCCGATCTGCAAATTGAAGCCTTTGAGAGAGCGGACGGCCTCGTTCTGATCCACCGCCACCTGGAGGAGGAGGGATGCCTCGCCCTCTTTTGTCTCCACAATCACCGATCGCGCAAGCGCAATCAGCGGCTTGTTGCCCGGCCCTCTGATCAGGCGGTGCTTCGAAGGCGAAAGGCGCGAAGGATCGCTCGGGATCGGCAGCTGCTGGTCCCAGAGCGAGCGCGAGCGCAACAGCGGCTTGCCGTCTTTGGAGACTTGCCAATAGAGCCCACTCAATGGGATGTCGAAACGCGGGTCGGCAAGCTCATAGGCGATGTCGATTTTGCCGTTATTCGCCTCATCTGTCAGCGCTCCGGCGAGCTGGCTCAAATGAACCGCCAGCTCAGCGTCGATGCGGCTATGGACGTAGCGCTTGAAAATGAGGGATAGAAAAATCCCGGCGATGACCAGCGCCGCCACAATCGAGGTCGCTGCGGCCAGAAACAAGCGAAAGCGTAGCGATCCGGCTTTCATGCCCTACGTTCAACTGGTCGTCGAGGAGGCCTCGGGCGCTGTCTCACCTTCAACCGAGATGGTATAGCCGAAGCCGCGCCGTGTCTCGATGATGTTGGTCCCGAGCTTGCGCCGCAACCGGCCAATGAGTGCCTCGAGCGCATTGGTCTCTCGGCCGTCGTCCGAGCCGTAAATATGCTCGAGAAGTTCGTGCTGTGGCACAATCCGCCGTCGATTGTGCATGAGGTAGTGGAGCGCGCGATACTCGAGCGGCGAGAGCGCGAGCGGGCTGCCGCCAACGCTCACACGCATCTGCCGTGGGTCGAGCTCGACCGGCCCCGCCGTGAGAACCGAGGTGGCCTGCCCGGCGCTCCGGCGCAGTATGGCATGCAGTCGCGCCAAGAGCTCCTCCATCTGGAAGGGCTTGACGAGATAGTCGTCGGCGCCCGCATCGATGCCATCGACACGCTCGGTCCAATTGCCCCGCGCGGTGAGGATGAGAACCGGCATGCTACGGCCTGCAGCGCGCCATTTCTTGAGAACGGAAAGACCATCCATTTGCGGCAAGCCCAGGTCGAGGACGACGACGTCGTAGTCCTCGGTGTCGCCCTTGAACCAGGCGCTCTTGCCATCCTCGGCAACATCGACGACGAATCCGGCCGCTCCAAGCGTCTCGACGAGATCTTCAGCCAGTCGCTTCTCGTCCTCAACCAGCAACACGCGCATGAGCACCTACCCATTGACGCATGAGCCCCAACCCTTGTACGCGCCCCTCATACGCGCCGCCGGGCCGCTCTCAGGCCGCGCTCACCTCACAACGCATTCGCCGAGACGACACTCGCCCCTAGGGCAGCGAACCGAGAGGCGTTTGCGGAGAGGCGCTCTTTTCTGGGGCCCGGGCGCTCTCTTAGCTTTCTGGGGCCGCGGCGCCCTCTTAGCCGGCTTCGCCAATCACAGCCGCTCACGGCCTCTTATGCTCACGGCCCCATTATAGCGTCATTTGCGCAAGATCCGGATTGTCTTGGCATTGACGTAAACGTGGCGGTAGCGCCCCTCGGGGGTGAGCATCTTGAACTCGTACATGTAGACGCCCCGTCGCTTGGAGAAGCGAACGTCGACAATCTCGCCTTTGACCCGCCGCTGGACGGAATTCATGACCTCGCTCAAGGGCCGGGCCTCGCCAGAGCGGACGGCATATTCTGCGCTGTAGTGGTCGCGCCGACCACGTCCTCTGCCCCTGCCGCGGCCGCGCCCCCGACCTCTGCCACGGCCTCTCCCGCTTCCGCGCCTGCGCCCTCTACCGCGGCCACGCCCGCCGCCGGAATCGGCATCACTATCCGAAGAGTCATCGTCGCCAGAGCCGCCGCCGCCAGAGCCGCCGCCTGAGCCGCCGCCGCCCGAGCCGCCACCAGAGCCACCTCCACCGCCGCCTTTGGCGTGGGCGTCGCTGAGCGTGAGAAGCGTCGGCGCCAGGTAGGCAAGCGCAAAGGTGGCGCCCAAACGCTTGAGCGCCTGGCGCCGGCCAGCCGAGCGCAAGCCATCGTCATTGTCCCCACGGGGCGCGCACTCGCCTCCCGCGCCAGCGCCCCCGGTGCAAGCGCCCCGAGCGCCCGCGCCTCCCGGGCCAGACGACGCCTCGCGAGCGCGGCGATCGTATGGCTGCCCTTTTTCGTTCATGGCCACATTATGCACCGGACTTACTGACATTTGCCTGACGAAAGACTTTATCAACGGTTCATGTGAAAGGCCAACAAAATCCAACAAAATTCTGAAATATCAAGGGTTAGGGGCGTTTTTGCGGCTCTCTGCCCGACGCTGTCGGCTTGGCGGCTCTTTTGCGTCGCTTTTTCGTCGCTCTCGTCGCCCCTCGCCCCTCGCCTCGTGCCTCGCGCCTCGCTAGCGGGCCTCGGTGCTTTCGAGAGGCAATGGCGTAACGCGGCGAATGAGCCGTTGTTGCTCGAGCCCCTTGAGGAGGCCCGCGACATCGTTCGAAATCTGCTCAGCCGGCACATCGGGAAAGAGCTCAGAAAGCAGTGCAACAACCTCGCGTTCGGTCGTAGGCTCTCTGAGCATCTGCCAAATGATGGCGCCGGTTGGATTGAGGTTGTGGATGGCCGCGCCGGCCGCATCGGCGAGAAACTTCTCGCCGTCGACCTCATGTTCTTTCACGCCAGGCGCCTGTTGCAGGTGCTCCGAAGCGGGGTCGGCGGGCCGGTAGGACGTGCGTTGGTCTCTGCTTTCGGTCTGTTGGGGATTGGCGAGCAATGTAGCGGTCGCCTCTCCCGCCTCTCCCGCCTCTCCCGCCTCTCCCGCATCTCCGGCAATTCCCCAGCCAACGGCGTCCCGGTCGCCGAAAGTCTGCTGCAATAGCGCCACCGCCTGATCGGCGGTCTCGTAACGCATGCGATAGCGGGCCGAGCGGGCAATCAATGTACGCAAATCGGCAAGTATGCGACTCGAATCCTTGTGACGGGCGAAGTTTTGCCAAACGACCTGACGCAGCATGTCGGCTTCCGAAACAGGCTCAATTGCGGGCGTTTGCCCCTGGCCGCGCTCAAGAAGCACAAAACCGCCGATTGGTGCGCGGGTGCCGCGCGGGGCGAGCTCCCGGGTTCCCAGCCGCAAATAGCGATAGAGCTCGCTTTGGGGCCCCTTGCGCTCCTCGAGAAACCGCGTGAGCGCGGGCCCAAGGTCTTGCGGGACGGGCAAGCGCAAGCGCGGCGCAATCCCCGTCGCCACGCCATAGATCTCTCCATCGCCGGCCTCGGGGTCGACGGTGAGAATATCGTCGGTAAAAAGCCTCTGGCCGGCCGCCGCCAGACACGCCGAAAGCACGCTCTTGCCCGCCCGATAGCGATTGGGAAAGACGACAAGCCGGCCAGAGAACTCGGCGGCCGCGCCATGAATGCAGAGGAGCTCCGGCCGGCCCCGCAAATAGGCCCAGTTCACCTCGATGATGAGCGCGCAAATGGCATCGACCTCATGCTCGCGAAAGCAGGCCTCGTCGAGCCAGGGGGCCTCGATAAGATAGCCTTCGCCATTGTCATGCACACTGAGAA